>NZ_JBEPQI010000014.1:0-217818 GCF_040547725.1 Bradyrhizobium sp. LA2.1 | reverse complement strand
CGCGCCTGCACCTGTGGCGGCGCTGGCACACCCTGCCCCGCCTGCAAGACTGCTGGCGAAGGTGAAGTGCCGCGGATACCGGAAGGCTTTCGGGTGGAGGTCGACAATGAAGGCTGGCGGCATTGAGAGGCCTTGTGAGCGGCCCCAGGCGCCTTCGGGGCTGGAGAGGAACGGAGACGCCGGGACCGCCACGACGCACTGGCTCAAGGCTGGGCGCCGGCGAATACTCTCCGCCCGCGGATTCATCGCGCGCTCTAACAAATGTGGAGTGGCCCAGATTAACTTTGTGGGCATCCTCCGTTGCCCCTGCGCAACGCTACGAGTGTTCCTTCACGGAACAGCAGCGACGAAATATTCCTGACACAAATGCTTGCTTCCATTTGGCTCAACCGGGCGCGTTTTTGCATCCCTGCTTATTTTCATTCCCCGGGGACGGCTTTGCTCGCACCTATTTTTTGACCAGCGTCGATAGACTTTGGACAGGGCCGCCCGCAAGGCGGCCCTTTCTTCTGAGGGTCTCACACCCTATCTGCGGCCCATGCGTAGTGCGTTCGAATTCTGCCTTCTCCGCGAAAGTGGTGCCGGCCGGACCCGACTGGAAGTTAGGAACGGCTCCATCTGTCGCAGCATTGCTGTCGTGGCACGCGTTGCTAATGAAGACGGATAACTCTTGATTGGAAAGCCGCAGTTTCATGGACCGGTTGCAAGAAGTTGCGATGAAGAAGGCTATCGCAATTATTGCAATCTTTTGCTCGACGGATTTAAAATCCGCGTTTTCCTGAACGATGCGGAGCAGATCGAATACACTGCGGCAAATCCTGAAGAAGGCTGGGTTCGGGTGATCCTTCCCAGCAACTCGCTGTCCGCTCGCCGTATTCTGAAGGGCTTTGTAGAGATCAGGATTGAGCGAACGTCCAGACCTGGGCGTACGTGAAGAGCCGCCTAGCTCTTCTTTGCCTTTTTCAAATTGATCCCGGTTCCGTTGCGTGAGGTGCTTATGCGTCAGTTCAGATGGCTTTTGTCAATCGCCCCAAACAGCGATGAGACCGTCTACCTGGTCGCAGACAACTCCGGCCGCAATGGCAGCGCCTGGTGCGAAGCAGACTTGGAGAGGGCGGTGGAAACTGTCATCCAGAATCTGCTTGCTGGAGAATATCGCCAGCCGATCCGGGTAGTCGCCTTCAACACAGCCGAACGCTGGTCGGAAGATGTTTCCGAGGACATCGCCCGCGAGATCCAGCGTCGTTGCAATCTGCAACTGAGCGACGTGCCTTCGTACCTGCAGGAGTTTGTGGATCGCTACTCACCACAAGACCTGCAGCAATTCAGTCTTCGCCTGGTGTAGCGATGGCCTTCCAGGGAAAAAAGCCGGAAGCGCTGGGCGTCAAGGCGCCCTTCGGCTTCATCAAGCCGGCCTTGGCGGCCTCGATCGGCCGCGTGCCGTTCGGCGAACGCCCATTCAGTCTGACAGTATCGTCGGAGGAATCGGCGAGCAGTTCGGTAGGCGACGGCTTGCCGAATTCGATCCGCAGGGTCCGGCACAACCCTGATACCAAAAGGCGCGAGGGGCCGTTCGGCGACGATGAGGGATAGACAATCCCTCCACATCGATGACCGCGACTGCCTATTGAGAGAGCTAAAGCGATTAGTCCTTTGATATAGCTCAATGGGGTTGCCGGCGAGCTAGGTTCAAGGCTCTGCCATGAACAAGCCCTCCCAATCCGATAAGCCCGAGCCCAAGCCAACGCGCTTGGAGGACGCTCGCCGGATCATTGAGGAGTACGCTAACGACCTGCGCGAGATAATAAGAAAACTCCGTGAGAAGATGAATTAAAGCCGCCCGCCTTGGCCCACGGTCCGGAGCACAGTGCTTGCTCTTTCCGGCCAGTCGAACGCTAGAACCGCGCTCGTCGCGTTAGCAGCGTGTCCCCACTTGGCCCCAAGCGGTCTTCATGAAGCGTCGGGCTTCTGCGCCGCTGTTGGCGAATAAGCCAACAGCGCGAATGAAGAGGCCGCCAACTGAGGCGGCCTCTTCATTGCCTTCTAACAATCCTGGAATTGAAGATGGCCGTTACTTCGAGAACAGGCCCCATTCCATTGCGGACCTCGACAGCAAAGCGCTGATCCAGAGACCCTTCGATGACTGCTTCACGAGCTGCATCCACGAGTGCGTCAAGCAACCCCACTTAGGAACGCTCTGTCAGTGATCGGCTTGTGTTTGCGGTGACTGTTTCCTTGAGAGACAAGAGCCTGTCCGGAGGCCCCAGCATCATTAAGCCCCCCGGCCCGATGCTGGGGCCCAGGCAGCGCTCAACTTTTGATTCTTCAAGTCATGTGCAGGCGCAGCCTGCTGCCTTTTTTACGATTGAGGGCGGGCGGAGCGTCGCCCTTGTTCAGGTTCTCGGCCACAACCTCTGCCGTTGAATGAGAGAGTCCAGTTAAAGGCGTCCCGTCCGGCGTGACTGCAGGCTGATCTATTGAAGTGTCCAGCACTGTGAATCGGCCGTTCTTGGGGTGCTCGTACCGAACGACAAAGCGGTCTGCCATGAGGATCGCCCTTCACTTCATGGTTGTAAACATACATGGGCGAAGGTCGATGACTAACGGGCGGCGCCACCACCGAGGCGGCCTTGCATCATCTTTCGGCGCAACTTCTGATGATTTCGCGGAAGTACTCCTAAATATCCAGAGCGCCTCGTCCCAAGCGCGACGGCTTGGCGTTCGGCAAACGGGCGGTGGCCTAAATCGAAACTAAACGGCTGTTCCGGCATACTTAAAGAAAGGTGATGGAATTGGTGCCGTGCAGTCCAAGAACGAACGCGTTGAGCTGGAAATGCGGATACTCCGCTATCGGCAAATAGCCAGACGTTTTGCGCATGACCCACAGACCTATGAGCGTATCCAGACGCTCGTTCGGGAACTGGAAGACAAGCTCCGCGAAATCGACGAGTAGGCCGCGTCAGTCGGCGGCCTCGGTGTCCATCAGACGATCAAACCTCGGCCATCGACGTCTAGCGCCCCCGCTTGGCGGATTTCTTGGCTCTCTCGACCCGCACGCCTTTGAATTTCTTGGCAGCTTTCTTCGCCTTTTTCGGTTTCTTCACGGCCATGAACTCGCCGGACGTTCTGTCGCGCTTTGTATATCCGGTAGCTCCGCCAATTGTCGTTTTGGTCTGCGAGCGTTTCTTCAACGCGCCCTTGCGAGCGTTGTCGCCGGTCGGTTTATTGACTGCCATGTTTTCTCCGCTGGTTGCCTCTCGCTATAAAAGCGCAGCGTAACTCGCAGTTCCAACCAGAGGAACAAATCGGCGCGGATCAAATTGAATCCCGGTTCTGTTGCGTGGAGTTGCGTATGCGTCAGTCCCGGTGGACCCCTTCCATCGTCCCGGCCGATGAACCGACCGTGTATCTAGTGGCGGACGACTTCGGGCGCGCAGGCAGCGCCTGGCGCGAAAACGACATGGAGTCGGCAGACCTCGAGACGGTCATCCAGGACCTCCTCGCCGGCGAGTATCGACGTCCGATCAAGGTTATTGCCTTCAACACGTCCGAGCGCTGGTCAGAAGACGTTTCCGAGGACGTTGCTCGCGAGATCCAGCATCGGTGCAATCTGCAGCTCACCGACGTTCCTTCGCATCTCCAAGAATTCGTCGATCGCTACGCTGCCCAGGACACCCGGCAGTACAGTTTGCGCCTGGTCTAGATCGTGGTCTTCCAGCGAAAAAAGCCAGAAGCGCTAGGCGTCAAGGCACCCTTCCCCGGCTTCATCGAGCCGGCCCTGGCATCCTCGATCGACCGCGTGCCATCCGGCGAGCGCTGGATTCATGAGATCAAGTTCGACGGATATCGCGTCCAAGTGCATCTCGCCAAAGAAGCTGTCACCGTTTTCACCCGCCGCGGGCACGACTGGACCAAACGCTTTAAGAAGGTCGCCGACGACGCATGGCACATTAAGGCGAGCTCGGCGATCATCGACGGCGAAGCCGTGGTGCCGGCCGCCGGCGGCAGCACCGATTTCTCCGTCTTGCAGAACGAGCTAAAGGGCACCTCGACTAAGATCGTGCTCGTCGCCTTCGACCTGCTGTATCTCAACGGCCGGGATCTACGGAAAGTCCCCCTGCTCCAGCGCAAGGCCGCGCTGAAGAAGATCATAGCCGGCAGCGACGTCCAATTTAGCGAAAGCTTCGAGATCGACGGCCGCGAGATGTTCACGCACGCCTGCAAGGTCGGGCTCGAAGGCGTGGTCTCGAAGGTGCGTGACAGCATCTACGCGAGCGGCCGGGGCAACAACGGGGTCAAGAAGACCTGCGCCCAACGCGAGACGCTGACGATTGCCGGCTTCGCGCTCGATGATGGCAAATGGGACGGCATTTATCTCGCGCGGCGCAGGGGCGACGACCTGATCTATGCCGGCAAGGTCGACCACGGCTTCGACAAAACGTCAGCCGCCGAGTTGCGGCGGCGCCTCGAGCCGCTGGTCCGGAAGACACAGCCCTATGCGAAGCGGGTTGAGCACAAAGGCATCTGGGTCGAGCCGAAGCTGCTGGCCGAGATCGAGTACCGCGCCAAGTCCGCCGAGGGAAAGGTGCGGCATCCGTTCTACAAAGGGTTGCGCGAGGATCTCTGTAGCCTGGCCCGACCTCCGAACGGAACGAACAGGCGCCTTCGGTCCTTATGAGGAAGCGGAGCCTCGATCCCAGGGTGCTTCCGAGGGACAGGCCAATGCTCCGTCAGACCGGAAACGAAGAACAGGTTCTGGATCGTACCGTCGAGTTGGCGGCGACCATCGCGGAAGAAGGCCTCCGGTACGTCAGCGACTCCTCGCCAGGCTACACGCGCAAGCGGACCGGCACGACGTTCACCTACTACGACAAGGACGGCAAGCGCATTACCGATGCCGCCGTCGTTCGGCGGATCAAGGCGATCGGCATCCCGCCGGCCTACGAGTCAGTCTGGATCTGCCCCTCACCCAACGGCCATATCCAGGCGACAGGGCTCGATGCACGCGGGCGCAAGCAGTACCGCTATCACCCGAAATGGCGCGAGCTGCGCGACCAGAACAAGTACGAGCACATCATCCAGTTCGCGGCCGCCCTCCCAGCGCTACGGCACCGGGTCGCCGCCGACATGAAGCGGGACGGACTGCCTCGCGAGAAGGTGCTCGCCACCATCGTCAGCCTCCTGGAGAAGACGCTGATCCGGGTCGGCAATGCCGAGTATGCCGAGACGAACAAGTCCTACGGGCTTACGACCCTGCGCCGCAAGCACATCGCGGTCGGCCGCGGCGTTCTTCGGTTCGCCTTCACGGGCAAGTCGGGCAAGCAGTGGAAGCTCCGCGTTGAAGACAAGCGGATCGCCTCAATCGTGAAACGCTGCGCGGAGATCCCGGGACACGAGCTCTTCAAATACCTCGACGACGACGGAGAGCCTCGCAGCGTGGATTCCGGCGACGTCAACGCTTACATCAAAGACGTTACGGGCGAGGACTTCAGCGCCAAGGATTTCCGCACCTGGGCCGGGACCGTGCTGGCGGCGCTGGCGCTGTCCGAGTTCAAGAAGTACGACAGCCAAGCCGAGGCAAAGCGCAACGTCGTCGCCGCGATCGAGAGCGTCTCGAAGCAACTCGGCAACACGCCGGCCATCTGCCGCAAATGCTACGTGCATCCCGAGGTTCTGGACGCCTACGTGTCCGGCGACCTCGTGAAGATGATCGAAGCCAAGATCGCGCAGAAGTTCAAGCGCCAGTACGCGAAGCTCACCTCCGACGAGGTCATGGTGCTGGCATTTCTCCGCAAGCGTCTCGATGCCCTGAAGGCCGCCGCCTGAGCCCCGCGTACCAGTCGGCATAAGGCGTGTTCTTGACCGCGTGTCGGTTGAAGTCGGGCGCGCCATCCTTCCACCACACCGGTCCCCGCTCTCCCAGCCGGCGCTTAGCTTCGTCGACGAGGCGATGGGCGACGGCGTCTAGATCTATAGCCGCCCTGGCGTCCTTCACGGCTCGCCGCGCATCCATCAGCTGTTTCACCAGCCGCTCCTTGTCTTGGGCAGCAAGGTCGGGATCGCTCATCCGCCAGAGTCGACCGCGGACTACGAAATAGCGCCCGTCGGGCGTGACTGGATGCTGCAGGCCCCGGCATCAGATGAAGGGCTTCCCTCCGGTCACCGCGACCGTGGTGCCGGAGGTGAAGCTCGACCGCGGATCGGCGAGCATCACATAGGCCGTCGCCAGCTCGACCGGCTGCCCGGCCCGCTTCATCGGCACCTGTTTGCCGAAATTCTTCACGGTATCCTCGGGCATGGTCGATGGGATCAGCGGAGTCCAGATCGGCCCGGGCGCCACGGCGTTCACGCGGATGCCCTTCTCCGCTAGCATCTGGGCCAGCCCCCCTGTGAAGTTCTGGATAGCGCCCTTGGTCGTCGCATAGGCCAGGAGCGTGGGGTTCGGCATGTCCGAGTTCACGGATGCCGTATTGATGATCGCGCCGCCCGGCTCCATGTGCGGCACGGCGGCCTTCGCGAGGAAGAACATGGCGTGAATATTCACATCGAACGTCATTCGCCATTCCTCGTCGCTGATGTCGCCAAGATCCTTGAAGGTCGCCTGATGCGCGGCATTGTTGACGAGGATGTCGACCCCGCCAAGATCCCGGACCGCCCGATCGACGACCTTCCTGCAGTGGTCCGCGGACCTCAGGTCGCCCTCGACCAGAACAACCTTGCGCCCCTCCGCCTCGACGAGGGCCGCAACTTCCTTGGCGTCTTCGTGCTCCTCGAGATAGGCGATCAGGACGTCGGCGCCCTCGCGGGCAAAGGCGATGGCGACAGCTCGCCCTATTCCGCTGTCGCCACCGGTGATGATAGCCCGCTTGCCGTTCAGGCGGCCCGCCCCTTTGTAGCTGGCCTCGCCGTGATCGGGGCGTGGGTCCATCTTAGCGGTCAACCCGGGCATTGACTGCTTCTGACTGGGGTAAGGCGGCTTCGGATAGTCGGGCATCGGAATCGGTCTCCGCGGGTTGAGAGCGCGACAACCAACTGACGACAACCAAGGTTCCTAGCCCGTTGCCCGCCTCGCACCGGCTGTAGGCATCCGCGACGCGCTTGCGCAAAGAAGAAGAAACAGCGCCCGCTCCGCCTTGTATCTCGCGCCTGCGCGACTGCACTCCGAGCCGGACATGGCGACTTCGCCCGCGGCGGTGCAGACGGCCCATTTCCAGCGGCCCCGTCCCCGCTGCTTCAGCACGACGTCGTAGCCGGCAAAACGGTCCTCGTCGGTTTCGAACTTCATGCCGCGAACCGCTCCGGAAATCCGTCGCGTAGCTGGTCCAGAAGCCGTTGTTCGCGCTCGATCCGGCTGCAGTAGAGTTCGCGCTCCCTTTCGGTCTTCGCGCTGGCAAGGAGCAGGCGGTAGTGGGCGATGACCTTCTCGCTGCCGCGGATCAGCAGATCTGTGACGGCGGTCACGATACCGCCCCCGCGGTCGCCGGCGACGATTGTGGGGGTAACGTGAATGCCATGGGGAAGGTCTTGGAGGTCAATACCTCCAGCGCCGAGCTCTCCTCGGAGAGGCGCCGTTCGATGAACTGGCGTTCGAGGTCCGAGAGACGGGTCTTCAGCAGGCTGCGATAGCGGTGGATGTTGTTGCGGTGCGCACGGATACGGGCAAAATCTTCATCGAGCATCGTCGCCACTCCTGACGGTCTTCTTGTCCTTTTCAGCTGCGAGAAACGGGAAAACGAATTCCCCGTTGCAAAAATATTCGGCGCAAAATCGCTGTCAAGATGGCAGTGGTGCAGCGTGCGAATGCTTGTGCCACCGGGTTAACCAAATCACGTTGGCCGAAAAAATTTCCGACGGTCCTCTTGAGACCTCTTGTCGTTTTTCTAATTCATTTTTCGCCGCGAGAGTGGTGTGCCGGACGCCAGGTTGGGCCCGGCGCGGGCGCCGGCTGGCAGGTCCTCGGACCGCCGACTTGCGTCCCTTCGTAACCATCTTGCTCCTAGGAGGACTTGGATATGAGGACGACCTTCGACTTCGCGCCCCTGTGGCGCTCCACCATCGGCTTCGACCACTTGGCTGGCCTGGTCGATAGCACGCTTCGTCAGGCGAGCGACGACAACTATCCGCCCTACAACATCGAGCGCTCCGGCGAAGACCACTACCGGATTACGCTCGCCGTCGCGGGCTTCGGCGCCGACGATATCAGCGTAACGGCCGAGCAGAACGCGCTCACCATCGAGGGCCGGAAGCCGGAGAAGCCGGCGAGCGAATATCTCTTCCAAGGGATCGCCGCGCGCCCCTTCCGCCGCGTCTTCAACCTCGCCGACTACGTCCAGGTGAAGGAGGCCGCGTTCCGCGACGGCCTCCTGATCATCGATCTCGTCCGCGAGGTCCCGGAAGCCATGAAACCCCGCCGGATCCAGATCGCGGGCGCGACGGCTTCCTCGCCCCAGATCGAGCAGAAAAAGGCCGCCTGACGGCCATGCGGGCGGTGGTTGGTCCGCCGCCCGCATTCAAACCTTCCCTGGAAAGGAGCGTAAAAGGGAGACGACCAATGACCAACGCCAACACGAATTCCTGCACTCACCACCCTCTATTCCATCCGGCCGCGCACTACGCGTCTCCGGACGACGTCCTGAACGACCAGGAGCTGACCGCTCCCGAGAAGCGGGTCGTCCTGTCGTCGTGGGCCTCCGACATGTTCGCAGTCGAATCCTCGCCGGCCTTGCGCGAGATTCCCGGTATGGGCCGCCCGGTCCGGCTCGCGGGAATCCTTGCGGCACTGCGCAAATTGGACGGCGACGACGACGACCCGCCCCGCGGCGGCGGGGTGCCGATGCGGTTGCGGCGGCCTTGGGCCGCCGCGGTTGCCTTCGGAACGCGATGCTCACGCCAGCCGTCCTGACGATGGTGTTGCTCGGCAACGTTGCATTCCGCCTCCGAGATCTTTCGGCGGCTCATCGAAACGGTCGACGGCGTTGGAGCCGAACTCCTGGAGACCTACGCCAAGCATTGGGAAAGCGAAGCGGACAGGCGCGCGCACCGGATGCTGCTGGAATCCATCGGCTCCGGCTTCGCTCCCGGATCGGCGACGGATTTTCTCGTGCGCTTCATCGCGGAGCGCAGGGCGGCTTCGAAGCGAACGACCGGCGCGGCGACCGCCCCTCCTAGGCCGACACTTCCGCATGCCGTACCAAGGCATTGGAACAAGTGGACAAGCCCCAGCCTCGCCGTTTTGGAATCCCTGCTCCGTGCTAACTGCCGGGAACGCTCAGGCGACCCGAGGATTCATTTGGGCAGGAGAATCCGATGCTGATGACGAAGGAAAGACCGCGAACGATCCGGACGCTGCGAGGATGGGCGATAAATGTGCTGCAGGAGGCCGGTGCCATCCACGAGTGCGAAGAGCACGGCTGGGCGCGTGACCGGGCCGACCCGCATGCTCGCGAGCGCGCTTTAGATTTTGCCCGTCAGGATCCGCCGACCGGCGTCTCATCCGATCAAGCGGCCGCTGAAGTCCGGGCCGTCTTGGAAACGATCGGCGACACCTGTCCCGAGTGCCTGCCGGAATAGGCGCAGCAGCCGGGGCTTCTATTCCCGAGCGCGGCGCAGGGCATCCTTGAGCTCTTCCCTCTCGTTCTCCCACCGCGCGTCCTCGGCCTCGATCCTCTTTTCGATCGCTGCCCGTTCGGCGATCAAGGTCTCCGAGCGCGCTTCGTGCTCACGCCGCGCAGTGTCAGCGACTCCTGCGCCTTCGTGACCAGCTTCTCCCGCTTGGCCCGCTCCTTCTCGCGCGCCGCCTCTTCCTTGCGGCGCTCCGCATCCCGCCGCTTCTGTTCCCGCTCGAATTCCGCAGCGGCCTTGCGCGAATCCTCGACGCTGATCGCGGGCACCATCCGCCTCTTGGACTCCGGCCATCGAGCCTTCTTCCGACCGCTCTCCTCGTCATCGAGATCGGGAAGGTCCGCTTGCTCGGCGAAGCGACCGCTCGAGCCGGCCGGGCGCTTCAGGACTGCACCCGGCTTCGCCATCGTGGCCGCAACGACATCCGGATCATCGGTCTCCTTGGCGACACCTTGATGGAAGAGATTGCTGCCGGCGCCCCACGCCTCCAGCGCGGCCTTCATCGAAGGCGCGGCGATCGCGAGATCGTAGAATCCGAGCGACGTCTGGAATGTCTTCAGCTTCCTCGGCATCAGCCGGCAGCTCTCCTAGCGCCGGCGCGCCATCCACACCCCAAGCAGGAACGCGGCAAAAAGCGTCTGCAGTGGGGCCTTCACGGTGATCTCGCGCAACCGCTCCGCCAGGTCCGTTGCGAATTCCCCGGAATTGACGCGAGGGGGGTGAGAAGACCTCGTTCCGGACGGGGCCGCGGCGCCCGCCGGGTCGGTGACGAGACCGGAGGCTTCGGTCATCGCAGACGTTTCGCGCTCATCCATGGCATTCTCCCGTGTTGGCAGCCAAGCAACCGGCCCTCGGAAGCTCGTCGCGACCTGGCGAGCATGAGCACGGCAACGGCTTACGCCGACTTCCGCCGCGCCCCGGCCGCCGGCTTCTTCGCTGCGGCTTCCTTCGGCTTCTTGCCGGCGATCGGCATCAGCATTTCCTTCTGGCCAGCGGAAGCTTTCTTCGTCTTCTTGGCGGGTTTCTTCTGTGTCCCCGCCTCGGCCGCTGCGCCGCCGACGCTCCTGCGCAGCGCGTCCATCAGATCGACGACGTTCTCGCCCTTCGGCCGCTCCTTCGGGCGGATGACCTTGCCTGCCCTCTTCTGGTTGATGAGGTCGACCAGGGCGGTCTCGTAGTGGTCTTCAAACTTGTCCGGATCGAAGCGGCCCGCCTTCTGGTTGACGATGTGCTTGGCGAGATCCAGCATGTCTTTCGTGACCTTCACATCCTGGATCTCATCGAAGTATTCCGCCGGATCCCGAACCTCGTAGGGGTACCGCAGCAGCGTCCCGATCAACCCCTTGTCGCGCGGCTCGAGCGCGACGATGTGCTCGCGGCTCGTCAGCACCAGCCGCCCGATCGCGACCTTGTCCATCTCGCGGATGGTCTCTCGGATCACGGCGAAGGCGTCGTGCCCGACCTTGCCGTCCGGGCGCAGGTAATAGGGCCGGATCAGGTAGCGCGGATCGATGTCGCTGCGGTCGACGAACTCGTCGATCTCGATGGTCCGCGTCGACTCGAGCGCGACTTCCTCGAGCTCCTCCTTTGTCACCTCGATGAACTGCCCCTTCTCGACCTCGTATCCCTTGACGATGTCCTCGTTGGGCACCTCGTCGCCGGTGTCCACATCGACCTTCAGGTACTTGATGCGGTGGCCGGTCGTCCGGTTGAGCTGGTTGAAAGAGATCTTCTCGCTCTCGGACGTGGCCGGATACAGCGCCACCGGACAGGTCACGAGGGACAGACGCAGAAAGCCTTTCCAGTTGGCGCGGGGGGCCATGTACGCAGAACTCCGGTTGGGGACCGCGGATTCAAGACGAACGGCGGCGGCCGGTTCCGACACGATGGCTCACGATCAGGGAGAATCTTTTTCGCCCTCTATCGACTCTTTTGTTCTTGTTATGTTCTATGGAGCAATGACGGACCGACCCGCGAGCTGGCGCATGCCGAACCCAACGCAGATGGACAAGATGGCCGCTGCCGTCGGCAGAAGCGTACCTACGAAGCCTGGATTGGCTCCGGACGCCGACCTGCCTCCGGAATACTGGCAAGCCCTCCTGGAGGACCCTCGCGCCGAGACCCGATCGGCCCCCTCTGGAGCAACGCTACGGCTCAGCCAAATCAACCAGCACGTCCTGAGAGTCGGTTGCCGCCGCTGCGCCCGGCTCGTCGAGATCCAGAAGGCCGATGCCGCCCGCCTGTATGGACCGGACGCCGTCTGGAAAGACGTCGGCCAGCGCCTGCTGGACAACAACTGCACGCAGCGGACCGGCCGCCATGAGGAAGACGGCTGCTGGCCGTCCTACGACGTGCCGTAGGCCGCGGGCCGATGGCTCCGAAGCACCATCCCACGCCGTTGTCCGGAGGCGACCGCAAGGCGCTGCAGAAGGAGCTCGGCCACGCCCGGGCCATGACCACCATTTTGGCGACACAGGCGGCCGAGGCCCGCGCCAAGGGCGAGGCGCTCATCCGCCAGGCTGACCGGCTTCTGTCCGAGAGCTGGAACGAACGCATGTGGGCCGACGGGGAGCCGATCGATCCGTCGCCAACCGTCGATCAGGCGATCAACGGTGGTTTTTCATGGCTTGAAATCGAATGCTCGCGCTGCAAAACACAGCGGGATGTCGATCTGGCGAGTTTGCCCCATGTGCCTACGACCTTCATCCATGACCTGGCGGGTCGGCTGCGCTGCGCCAAATGTGCAAAGGCCGGCCGGCGTCCCACTGCGACGCTGCGGCAGCTGGCGCAGCGGCCCCGTCACACGACTGAACCGACCTGACATGTGCAATCTCTCCTCGATCACTCCCGCCGCGCGAATAACCTGAGCTAGGCAGCGCTCGCGGACACCGGACAGGAACGCTCTTTCCCGGCCATGATTGGAAGTGCGGGAGAACGTTCATGGCCGAAATCGAAAAAACAGCTGCACGCACGGATGGAACCAGCTTGAGTCTCGCAGCGGCGCTCGGCCTCATGGCCGTCGCGTTTCTGTGGGACCGTATGATCCCACCCGACCAAGCCAGCCCGCCTAAGGGCGATGACGCATTCCCCGAACATCGCGGGGCAGAGCGGGACACCTCGCCTTCGCGCCTTGCGACCGAGAACGGTGACCACGGACGCCAAGCCACCTCTCCGGCGGAGATCCCGGCGAAGGGATGGAAGGACATCCTGTTGCGCGTCTACGGCAACATCGGCGACCACCGGATTCTGGCTCTGGCCGCCGGCATGACCTATTACAGCATCCTCGCGATCTTTCCCGCGTTGGCCGCCCTCGTCGCGATATACGGATTCTTTTCCGACCCCGGCAGCATCGCCAAGCACCTCGATGATGTCTCGGGCTTCATTCCGGGGGGCGCCGTCGAAGTGGCGCGCGAGCAATTGACACGCGTCGCAACGAAGGGCGACCGAACCCTCGGTTTTACTTTCGCGATCGGGCTTGCGATCTCGCTCTGGAGCGCGAACGCCGCCATGAAGTCGTTGTTCGACACCCTGAACATCGTGTACGGCGAACAGGAGAAGCGCGGCTTCGTCAAGCTGAACGCGATGTCGCTGGGATTCACCGTCGGCGCGATCGCCTTCGTCGTGGCGGCGCTTGGCGCCGTCGTCGTCGTTCCCGTTGTGCTGCAATACGTCGGATTGTCGAATGCGGCGGACCTGCTTGTCCGGATCGGACGCTGGCCTGCACTCTTCGTGGCTCTGGCCTTTGCCCTCGCCTGCATCTACCGGTTCGGCCCCAGCCGCCAGGCGCCGCGGTGGACGTGGATCACCTGGGGCAGCGCGGCTGCGGCCTTGCTCTGGCTCGCGGCATCCGGTCTGTTTTCGTTCTACGCCGCGAACTTCGGCACCTTCAATGCCACCTATGGGTCCTTGGGCGCGGTCATCGGCTTCATGACGTGGCTCTGGATCTCGGCGATCGTGATCCTGCTCGGAGCCGAGCTCAACGCGGAGATGGAGCACCAGACGGCGCGCGACACCACGACGGGACAGGCTAAGCCGCTCGGCGACAGAGGCGCCAAGATGGCAGACACCGTAGGAGCGCCCCGATCTTGAGGCACACCCTCGAGGGCGCGGTCGTGGCAGTGGCTGCCGACAGCGGACACCGTTTCAGCAAGCCGGTGCAGGACCAGATCACACTGGTGAAAGGGCACGGCGTCGACGGTGACGCCCACGCCGGCCAGTATGTGCGGCATAGATATCTTGCGCGGCGCCACCCTTGCCTGCCCAACCTACGTCAAGTCCATCTCATCCCAAGCGAACTCTTCGCGACTGTCCGTGAGGCGGGTTACGACATAGGGCCCGGACAACTGGGCGAGAACATCACTACAGCCGGCCTGGACCTTGAAAAGATGCCGCTCGGCACGCGCATCGAACTCGGGCCTACGGCGGTGGTCGAGCTGATCGGCCTGCGGACGCCCTGCGTGCTCATCGACCGCTTCAGAACCGGCCTAAAAAGACAGGTCTTGTCGTCGGCAAAAACGGACCCTGCATTCAGATGCGGCGTCCTGGGCGTGGTGCGAGCTGGCGGACAGGTGGCAGCCGGCGATTGCGCGCGCGTCATTCTGTCCGACGGATGTCAGAAGCCGCTTCCTTCGCTGTAGCCTTAGGCAAGAAGGAACCAAGCCTCTACGTCACAGTTGGAGGTGACTTTTGAGGACAGGTCCATGACGAAGGGTGACGAACTCCGCTACGGCGCTCCCCGGAATGCGGTCCATCTTTGCGTAGACATGCAGCAGATGTTCGCGGGAGGTACGGATTGGACAATGCCGTGGCTGCCGCGCGTCCTGCCGAACGTCGTCGCGATCACCTCCGCCGATCCCGAGCGGACAATCTTCACGCGTTTCATCCCGGCGCAAAGCCCAGGCCAGGGCGCCGGCATGTGGCGGCGCTACTACGAGCGCTGGAGCTCGATGACCATCGACACGCTCGGTCCGGAAATGATCGACCTGGTAAAGGAGCTCGCCCGCTTCGTCCCGCCCGCGCGCACTTTGGACAAGTACGTCTACTCGCTCTGGACGGGGAGCGCGCTTCACGCGCAGCTTCGCGAAGCCGGCGTCGAAACGGTCGTCGTCACAGGCGGCGAAACCGACGTCTGCGTCCTCGCGACCGTATTGGGCGCGGTCGACTGGGGCTTTCGCGTTATCCTCGTCGCCGACGCGCTTTGCAGCTCGGCAGACGAGACGCATGATTCCATGATGAACATCTACATGAACCGGTTCGCCCAGCAGGTGGAGTGCGTCACGACCGAAACGCTTCTCGCCAACTGGCCGGCCGACGGCCGGGCTAGGCCCCTCTCATGAACCATTCCTATGTCGTGCAGATCCTCGTTCCGACGGAGACCGGCAACGGCGAGCCGGTTTCCAAGGAATGGTTCGACAATTTCCTGCAGGAGTTGACTGATAAGTTCGGCGGGGCGACGAGTTTCGTCCGCGCGCCTGGACAAGGCCTGTGGCGAAGCGACGTTACGACCGAGCGGGACACGATCGCGGTCGTAGAAGTGATGGCCACGAAGCTGGCCCCGGAATTCTGGCGGTTTCTGCGCGAACGGCTCCAGCGGGAATTGTCGCAGGAGGAAATCGTCATCCGCGCCTTAGGAAATCATCCCGCTCTGAATCCTTAGGAACCGTCCTCATGCGCCGCAAGTTTTCCGGTTGGATCCAACTAGGAGGAAAGCCATGGGATTCTTCACCAAAGACATCAAAACGCTGAACGACCTCTTCGTGCATACGCTGCAGGATATCTACTACGCCGAGCAGCAGATCGCGAAGAACCTACCGGACATGATCGAGAAGGCGAGCGATCCCGGCCTCAAGAACGGATTCCAGACGCATCTCTCCGAAACCAAGAGCCAGATCACCCGGCTTGAAAAAGTGTTCGAGATGCACGGTGTCGAGGCCAAGGGCGTCGATTGCCCTGCGATCGACGGAATCCTCGAGGAAGCAAGCCAAGTCGCGGGCGATATCGACGACAAGCAGGTGCTGGATGCGGCGCTGATCGCGGCGGCCCAGGCCGTCGAACACTATGAAATTACGAGGTACGGCACCCTGATCGCATGGGCCAAGATGCTTGGCCGCGATGACTGCGCCTCCGTCCTGCAGCAGAACCTCGATGAGGAAAAGGCAACGGACGAGAAGCTAAATACGATGGCGTTGCGCAGCGTGAACCGAAAAGCCGCTTAACCCTTTAGCCACATGGCAAGTAAGAGGGCCGCCCGGAAGGCGGCCCTTGCTTTGAGCAGGAAAGCATGAGCCTTGAAGTATTGAGGACGGTGGCAGCCGCCGTGACGATTATCGCAGCCGCCATGGTGGCGGCGAACTGGAACGCGCGCTCCACCGTGTGCGGGTTCGCTCTCTTTATCCCAGGATCCATCGCATGGATCGCCGACGGGATAATGAACCGAAGAACTCGCTCATCATCCAGAACGCCGTTCTTCTTCTGATCAACGTACTGGCGTACGGCGCTGGCTACCGCGCGCCGACAAGGAAGCCGCCGCGTCTCAGCCTGCGGATCACGCGGCCCGGTAGAGAAGATCAGGCCTGCTTCCTGTCTGAAATGGCCCGGCGTGCGAGCGCGGCTTCTCCCGCCTCCGTCAAACCGCCGATCGATGTCTGCCCTTTCCTCGCGCAGGCGATGATGCTGTCGGCGATATGGCTATCATTGATGAGGCGGCCGTCCCATGCTTGCGACTAATCGGCATCCGCAACTGATTTACTTGTCGACGACCAAAGAAAAGCGGAGCGCGTTGCTAGGGGGTTCATGAAGGATCTATTCTTCGACTACGGAGCACTGATCTCGCCGCGCTTTCGCGCGGCATGGGTCTTCTCGTCAGGTGCGTTACTATACAATGCAACCTGAGATACCCCATGTTTTGATTTGTGGATGCGCGAATTTTCGAGGGCGGTCGTTGACGGCGACGGCGGGAGGGATCGATTCACCCCCTCCCCGGTCCATGCGCCTCAGGTCCAAAGCGGAATTCGACGACGGCACATGGCAGCCTCAATCCTGCGGCGCGCGGCTAGATTGTTAGTATTGGCGATAGAGGCGCGCGAACTAAAAGTCACCGAGTGAGCGGGATTTGCCAAGATCGATACCTCGTGAAGCTCGCCTAATCGGCGGGAGAACACGGCATGCAGCAGCCTCACGTCACTCAAGCCAGCCAAAACCGGCGCCATTTTGCACGTCACGTCGGGATCAGCATCCCTACACTTGTATACGTTCCCAGATAGGGTCGAGGGACGCACGTCTACAAAGACGTTGGCGGTCAGTTCAGAAACTTCACGGCCAGATGGCGCCCATCACGCCATACAACCGAGCAATCAATATCCAAGCCAGCACTTGGAACGCGCAGGCCGAAGGCCGCGGGTACGAAAGGCGCGTTATCGATCTGGACGATCGCAGAGGAATCCGTGAGGTGGCGGACCTTGCATCGCACGGGACTGCCGTCGACCAATATCTGCGCAGCATAGACATTGCGTCGCCGCTCGTTCGCCACGTCTCGCTCCCCCCGCTATAGCGGGGAGACGTTGATCGGCGTTCCAGTCTCAAATGAGGCTAGACCATGGTTTCATTGCTAGGCCGCGAGCTTTTTCTCCATCGCAGCCAGCGGCTCCAAGGCCATATCCTGCGCACACACGGCCTTACGCTCCCCGGGCTTGCCGGAGCCCCAGCGTTTTGTATCGGCTATCTGGCGTGCTGTCAGGCCGTCCAAGCTCGCCTCCAGCACCGCGAAGTGCTCCCCAAGGCCAGCCTTCACCTGCGGTGCATCCAACACGGCGATCAGGGCATCCTCGGGTCCGCTAGCAGGAGCAACGAAGGATCCTGGCGTCGCGGTGACGTTTCGGTGCTGGCGATATCCTAGAAACTCCGCGCCGCGCGCAGTGCCATCGGGGCACCGTTCGGCGGGTGCAAGGCCGGCAGCGGCGCGGGCCTGAGTGAAGGTAGCGCGCGAGCCTAAACCCTTGCGGTCTATTCCAACTCGGCGATTGTCGTTGCAGGCACATAGGCTCTGCGCCCAATGGGCCGCGCCAAGGCGACGATAGTCCTCTCCCTCGCTGCCACGCTCGCGATATGCCGACGCCACTGGAAACCCGCCGCTGCCGCGAATGGCGAGGTGCCGCTGATTGTCCGCCTTCCGCTCCTCATCGGTCTTGCGGCGAGCGCCCTTCTGCTGTCTATGCAGTTTAGCAGCGTCACGCCACTTGCCGTCGCTGCCGCGCCCTTCGTTGATCCGCCCACCCTCGACCTTAATATTGCGCTCGGCCGCAGCATCAAGCTCCTGTGGCGTAATCGGGCCGTATGTGCCGCGGGCACGGATAGCGTCCTCCGCGACAACGCGGATCTGCTCCCTGGGCGAGGGCCGGATCTCCACGACTCGGTCAATCTGCGTGCTACCCACCTCGTTATCGTTGACCGGCATCCACGCCGAAGGCGCGTTCGGCGCGGCGTGTTCTTGGAGCGTGCGGGCCCGAGCGCGCCAGGCGGGATTCGAGAGGAGTGTGCTTTATATATAGACCTCAGTACGTGACGATATCTGGCCGTCTGGGGCTAGTGAGCCTTTGGGCGCCGAACACCAAAAGCCGGCTATTCGAAAATCCGCACGGCCTGCGGGTTTTTGATAAATAATCAAAACAATCAAAAAAGTTTGCGCGTGCCTGGGCCACTGGTTTGTTTGGCGCCGGGCTCCAAGGGATAAGAACACCCAGGGGTGGTTCAGGCTCTGGCGCGGTCACCCCCGACCGCTCGCCAAGCTGCACGCGTCATCCCGCCGAAAAATGACACGGGCCAAAATTTTCCTCGAAATCTGCGGGATTTAGCGTGCGAGTTTGGGGCCGGTAGGCGGGAACGTGGGCTGGCAACTTCGGAATGGCCCCTACCCCTGCCCCCACGGCAACAGATCGCCGCGGCCGGCCTCCAGCAGCGCCTCGATTGGCACCCATTGCCACCGCCACTCGCCCTTCTCGCGGTCGTAGCCGTACGCGTGCAGGCTCTCGCCGTCGCATTCGTCGGCATCTTCGATCGTGTCCGGATCAATCATCGCAACCCCCGTTCGACACCCGATTTGCAGATTTGCAACCCATACGGATTTTCGGAGTGATCCGAAAAAATCGGGAGTGATCGCAAATGCTGCAGATCTGCAAGTGAATAGATAATACGTATATATATCATATACTTACAACCACTACACCACTTGCGAAACTCTTGCCAATTGCAACACCCTGGCACAATCTCACGTACCAGCTCGTTGCAATTGCCGTGCTTTTGCAAGGGTTCTGCAAGTCTCTCACCCACTACTGGCGGGCGAGAGAACGAACCGCTTGCCATCCGTCTTTTCGATCTCGCGGGTTTCCTGAAGCCTGAGGATCGCAGCATCAAACGTCCTGGTATCTGAGCCACTGATGCCGCGCCGCTTTAGCAATTCAGCTCGATACATGGAGCCACCACGGCTGCTGCGAAGCGAAGAAAGAATAGCTTGGCAGAGCTGCTCAAACTGGCTGCTAGACATATACTTATCGACGCCGTCATCGAGTGATCGAACGGAAGCCAACATGATGGCGTTTGCCCACCGCACATCCTCGACGTTGACTGAAGGCTGCGAGGGGCCGCGACTGAGCGCACGTAAGGTGGCCAACCGGATTGCGTTCTCTGCCAGTCGTCCAACGAGACCATCCCTGGTTTCATCGCGGTCAATCTCAGCTTCCTGCCAATCTTCGATTGCCAGCCACTCGGCCTCGGCCGCATCATCGGCCCAGGGGACTTCGTACAGATGAGGCTGAACATCGGGCGTCCGCCAATTCCCCTGCGAGTTCATGGACGGCCACGGGAACGTCTTCTGCGCTTCCTTGATCGCGTTCCGCAACGGCTCGGGCACGGCCAGCCCGTTGTCGCGGGGATTACCTCGCTCTGGACGTTTGGTCGGAGCAATAAAGACCATGCGGGCGGCGAAGCCGTCCGACAGGTTCTTATCCGACAGCCCGCCGTAAAACCGCGTTGGTGTCGATGCGCCCACCACGGTCAACGACGGGCAATGGATCGGGGCGCCGATCCGATCGTCATCCATGGTTTCTTTGCCGAACCAGACACCGGTCGATTTTGAGTATAGTTCCAACATCGCCTTGCGTATTGTCGCCGCCCAGTTCCCATTTCCTTGCGTTTATCGACTCCAGAACGTCGCCAACTTCGTCCCATGGCATTACGACGACCGGCTTACGGCGCAGTATCTTCTCGATCGCACTGGCGCTGGATACTTCACCGGCACCCACGAGAAACGCCATGTCGGCATCCTGTAGCAACCTCACCAACCGTTGCAGCGGCGCCTCTTTGCCGAACCCGGGGCCGGCGATGCCGGCCAAGTAGAGGTTCACGCCACATCCGGTCGGGCTGATGACGCGCCGCCCATAGAAAACGGACATGAAGGCGATTGCCGACATGACCGCAAACTCGGGTGACTTACGCCGAGACGTGTCGAGTATCCACCGAGAGATGCCCGCCATGAGACCGCCGCAAGCCTCCGGGGTGAATGGATCCCCATCACTGCGACGGCTCGTGGAAGACCTGATGTCATCGTTCGCCGGCTTCGGTAACGCTGTGCGACCGGTAATAATCGCAACGGCCTGGCGCCGCTCCCATCCGAGGTCGGCCGGCGCAATGTCCATGCGCTCACAGAGCCAGAATGCAGCGTCCTTTGTCGTCGGGGCACCACCATACTCGCGGACCAACTCAATCGGGTTGATGCCGTGCTCACGGCCGAAGTCTTGAATCCCATCGGGATGGATTGAGATGTCCTCTTCGAGTTTCCGGCCAAGCTCTTCGCTGGAGACTCGCCACGCTCCAGTGCCGGGTTGGTACTGTGCGCGGGGGAAGAGCGTTTTCACCCATCGGTCTGGCGAGGCAATAGCCGCTGTGTTGACCTGCTGCCAGAACGAGTCCCCGCTATGGGTGCGCTTCGTTTTAGGCTTCTCTTTTACGCGCTCGCCCATACCAGCGAGAATGGCTTCCGCGTCGGAAAGAAGGCGGCGATCTCATCATTGGTAATGGCTGGAAGGTCCGCCGGCTTGATATCGAGCGGCGAGCCGTTGTCCCAACGATATGGCTTGCCGGTCTCGACGTGATCGCCGAAAGCGACAAACTGTTGGCCATCTCGCAGAACCTCGACCTGGTGCTTCGCACCACCGATCATAAACTCCGACGTGGCGCTCTTCTCGCCCGGCTCAGTAGCGCGAAGAAGGACTATGAGTTTGGGGGCTTTACCGGTACGGCGCGGCGCGCGGGCGGCGGCCGGCGCGATCTCGGTCAGCCGCTCAATCAGCCTATCGCTGACCGCCTCTGTCGGCGCATCGATGTCGATTGCAACGAGATCGTTACCGCATAGGATGCCGGTGCGGAGGTGGTCCGGGTATTGGCGAAGATATCCGTCCACCTGACCGGCGGTAATGCGCTTCTTCGCCCAGCCAGCAATGCGCGGCCCCTTATCCAGAACGGGGATGTGCTGGTAGCCCTGTTCGCAGAGCAGGCTGCGAAGGCCGGTAATATCGTTCGTATCGTCGTTGTTCTTAACTGTGGGCTGCATTGGCCGGAAGCTCCATGAGGGCCGCGAGGGCCATATCAGAAATTGCGCGGTTGAATTGTTCGCCGAACGCAGCAGTGCGTTCGCCAAAGGCGTTGGGCGCTACTGTCCAACAGTGGTCGTCACCACGCTGGCGAAGCGCCAAGTTAAAAAGCCGCAGGTGCTCGTTTAGCTGCAGGTCGAAGCGCGCAAGCGTCGTCGAGCCCGGAGGGCTGGGGCGGATGTCGATGACCTTCACTGTTTGGTCCCCGCCTCAATTGCCTCCGCCAGTTGCTCGCAAAGCTGTTCGCGCCGCTGGTGCTCCAATGCAAGTTGCTCATCGAACGTGTAGTCGAGCCAAGTGCTCGGGCGTTCGTTGCTATCGATGTTGAGTGATGCCCAGACCCTTGCGTCAAAGGCATCGATCTCGGCCAATATCTCGGCAGAGGTTTTCACTGTAATAGTCCCCGGTTGAAAAACCGCACTCGGCAGAAAGGCCGATCGTGCTGATGGCGGATTGGGTGCCGCTCTTTGAATTGTCGTTGGCGCCGCGGGCAGCGAGCCGCCGTCGAGCCCGAGCCATTACGTCATCACTTGACCGCAGAGCGGCTAGCTCCCGCTCAAGGCGTTCGACGTAGGGCGCAAAGCCCGGCCGGTCGTGCAGCACCATCACCTCGGCAATGATGTCGAGGGCTGCGTTAAGGCGCTCCGCGATTACGGCAGGCGCATTTAGGGTGGTCATGGGTGTGGGAATTTTCGGTTAGCGTTGCCGCTGAGCGGCTGCATTACCTCGGCTATGAGCCGATGACGGACAAGGTGTCCGCCGGGCAGTCACGGGCGCGCCCTCGAATCGCGCAACGTCGCCATGAGTCGCACATAGCAGAACGGGACCTCAACCGCAATACGAAAAGTCAAATCAAGTTTTGTTGCACGATGTATAGTTATGGGTTTGCGCTCTACCGACCCTCATCGAATCGTTAGTTTCGGCAGCCAAGTCGGCTACCGCTACCCAAAATGTAGATACACCGCGTAGATACACGTCGAAACGAAAAGATTTTAACATATTGAAATATAATCGGAAATTTTATCATTCCCTATGGTTTTATTCCGCTAGGGAGCGCCAACAAAATCAATCACTTGCCGCCCTCCTCCGCCGCCGTGTCCAACACCTGTCCAATATACGGGTATGGACTCGTACACAGCGCCGGGTCGCGGAGCTGCGCGAAATGGAGCGCCTTTGCTCGGATTGGGCGGACGATGACGATCTCGTTCTCGCGCGCGACGGACTGAACGCGCTGGCGGCCGACTACCGCGCAGCTGCGGACGCGATGGTTCCCTCTGGTGCTGTTTGGGACCTTTAGGGCGCGGTGAGCGTTGAGGCGTTAGCACCGGGGCAGGATCGCGAACCCCGGAGTTCGGATCATGAGCACGATCCCTGCGGACCTCGAAAGAAAGTTCGAACAACGGTGGGCCGCCAGATTGGCGCGGCCCATTCCGCCGGCTCCATTTGCGCGCCCAGCCTGTCCGAGGTGCAAGGCCCAGATGATGCTCGTCAGCATCGAGCCAAAAAGCCTAAGCGTGGACTTGCACAGGTTTCGCTGCGCTGTCTGCAATCACGCACTTACGACATTCGCAACGCATGAAGATCCCATGCATTCCAATGGCCGCTGGCTTCAAGGCGATTTGCGCCCACCGAAGTAACCCGCGCTGCAAGTCGTGACCGAAGGCGAGACGCCGCGGCTGCCGGAAGGTTTCAGGGTCGAGCTCGACAAGGACGGTTGGCGGCACTGACTCGCGCGAAGCGGCGATGGCCTCAATGCATCTGCCGCTCTGACTGATCTTCACTAATCCGCCAGCCGCGTAGGGCATGACCATGTCCGATGACTGGACCAAACGAGCGACGAACATCCTTCGAGAACTTCATGCTGCCGAGACGGAGCTAATCGGCAGGGGTGTTATCCTGACCGACGGTAAGGCGGGGACGGTTGATCACGTCTTCCTTGACGAGGTGCACGGGCTCCGGATCTCGATCGGTGGCCACGACGGCAAGTGGCCGATTTCGACTCTGAAGCTTCTAGACTCCGGTTTCGCCAGATAGCTTGTCCGCCCGGTCACCGTCCGCGGTGATCACTCGGTGACCGGGCGCCCAGCGCGGACTTCGAAGGCCTGCTCGCCGGTGCCTGGCCGAGTAAGCCAATCACAGTTTACCTGGAGTGGCAGCCATGATGCAGAACGTTGTAGCCGGATGCGTCGCAGTGGCTTCGATTATCCTGGCCTTGATTGGCTTCGCCCAAACGCACCATGAATGTTGGCACGGGCACGTGCTCCTAACCCACGAGCCCTGCGGATCCGTCAGCCCTTCAATATAGGAACAACCATTTTCCGCTGATCTAGGCGCGGGACCAAAGCCCCGCCGCTCGTGAAGTTCTGCCAGCACAGGTAAGCTTGCGGACGACTCAGCGCGAAAGCCCCCTACCGCCCGGTAACCGCCTTCTGGCGCGCAGCATTCAGGTCTGCCTTTGTCTGTGCAGTTGCGGCACTCGCGGGCTCTCGATTTGGGGGCGGCTCATTGAGGTCTCGGGCCCACGGCGCGCCAGATCGAGCAACTGACTTCGGAGCGGCATGTTCTGAGCTGGAGCAGGCAGAGACGAGAGAGACGACAACAAGGGACATCCCCGTCCGGCCCAACGTTTGAGTGATCCTGTTCATCAGGCAATCAACTTCTGGCGCGGCCTTACTGTTGGCGCCTGCGATCCGCTCTAGCATCGAAATAGATGACCACCGCGAATGTGGCGCCTAGAGCCAAAACGCTGACACAGCCGGTAATCAACGCCACCGCCATCATAGCTGGATCAGTATTTCTACGGCGTCAGGGCTGGGCAATTCACGAATGATTAGCGCATGCAACAAGGCTGGGGCCCGCGAGCGTGAACCGGCGGGGCCTTTGCTTTTCCACACCCACGATGCGCAGTAGCCCGCGTTCGTTCCGCGGCCCAAGGGATTGATAATTTGACTCTCGCGGCGCCAGGCTTCGATGGCGCAATGACCAAGGCAGAGAACCGAGCGGCCGCCAGGGCCTACCACCAGGAGCGGATGCGTAAGCTCGACGAGGAAGCCGAAGCAGCACGCATTTTTAGACGGGGATAAACGACCATGGACATCATCCCATCTCTTTCACGGTGGAGAGAGCGGTTCGATTCCGCCAGGGAGCGCCATCATCCGGGCCATCGGGTCGGGTGATGCGGCGAAATCCGCCGCCCCTCCATGAACCTCCCCGCCCCTGACCGACGACCAATGTCCCGTTGGAACCGGTACAGGCCCATGGCGCAGCGCAAATCCCCCTCGGACCGCCAGACCGGCGCCGCCTCGCCGGCACCGCCGTCCTGGATGCACCGTACCGCGCCCTACGCGCCGGAGCGGCGCGCCAGAATGCTGGAGCACATGGCACGCGCCCGATCGCTTCCGCAGCCCCAGGCCGCGACGGTGCCGACGCCGTCGCACACGAGCGGCGTGGACATTCTCGGCGATGCCTTGGGCTACACGGTCCTGTTCGGTGTCATCGCCCTGCTCTTCCAGTCGCGCGTTCCGCTCTACCTCGGCGCCTATCTCTTCCTCACCGACGGCGAGCGCATCGAGCACGCGCTCAGAGTGGTCGGCATCCGGTTCGAGCCGGATACGGTCGGTCCCGACATCATCAAGGGCTTCGCATCCCTGTTCGGATGGTTCGTGCTGCTCGCATGCTTGCAAGGCTCCGTCCCGGCCTGGCTTGCGGCATGGATGCCGCCGGACACATCCTGGTCCGCCATTGCCGGCATCGCCGTCGTGTTCGCGACCGTCGAAGCGTCTGCGGGGCTGGCGATGCGGCACGCATTGCCGTGGTTCGGATTTCAGATCAGGCCGGACAGCCTGACCGCGACGACGATCAAGCTCCTCATGGCCCTTGGCCTGCTCGCCTTGCTGGTGCTGCTCGGATCTCTCTGAGCGGCGCGCAATGACGATGTCGTGAGACGGCCGGGGCGTTTACCGGAAATTTACCCCTGCTATTTGATCGGCGTATCGTTTGCTTAGACGTTGCGCCCTACCGTGAATCTACGGAAACAATCCGAAACACGATTGGCGTTCATGTCCGTCTCAGAGTTCCTCCGGCAGCGTGCAGTGGAAGTCAGCGTGAGCGGCAGCTACTCGCTGCCGCGCTGGTACGATTGTGAGGGCCAGCTGCGCACCTTCGCCTGCCGCACCAAGCGTGTCTCCCCGTTCCGCATGATCGTCGACGTGCCTGTTGTCGGAAAGGTCGGCGAGCGCGTGACCTCCTATTTTCAGGACTTTGGCGAATTCCAGTGCACCATCAGCGCGACGCTGAAGGCGGGCTTCCTGATGGAACTCGACATGACGCGGGAGCGGCGCGCCTGGATGTCGGAAAAGCTGACCTGGCTGGAGAAGAAGCAGAAGGACGCCAGCATTCTGGAACTGCGCAATGACGCGCGGTTCGTTCCCCAGGTCTCGCACAGCTTTCTGACGCTCGCCGACGGCAGCACCCATGCCTGCTTCATCATCGACGTCTCCACGGCCGGCGTCGCGATATCCTGCGAATACGACCCGGCGATCGGAACCCCGCTTGCGGTCGGCGCCTGCGTCGGGCGCGTCATTCGCAAATTCGACAACGGCTTTGCGGTCAAGTTCGCCGAGAAGCAGCAGCGGGACGACCTCGTCCGCCTGGTCGTCCGCACGCCCATGCTGCAATCGGCCTGAATCGGCCCGATCGATTTTAACTCAACTTTAACTAAATACTGGAGGTGCCGATCCCCGCACGGTAGGGTGTGACCCAGCACGTCCGCAATCACTGCGGGCCTCGACTTATTGGAAGTCCTGGAATGTCCATCGCTGAGTTCGCCCCGGCAGAGACCGCCCAAAACGCGCCCGCCGCCGCAAAGCCGCAACTCCCGCCCGGCGTCATCACTGAAGGCCCACTCGTCCAGGCCAAATTGCGCGAAAGCTATCTCCTCCTCGGTATTCTCTATGTCGGCGCTGTCGCGGGCATCATCTGGGCCATCACGCAGGGCGTCGGCAAGGTGGAGCTGTTTACCTTCGCCTGGATGTTCGCGCTGACGACGTTCGGCATCGGTGCCGGCATGCACCGCCTGTTCGTCCATCGCAGCTTCCGCACCGGCCCGATCATGCGCGTCTTCTTCTGCGCCATCGCCCAGATGGCGGTGCAGGGCTCGATCGCGAAATGGGTTGCCAACCACCGCCGCCATCACCTCTATGCCGATGACGTCGGCGATCCCCACAGCCCGCAATTCGACGGCTTCGGCAATCGCTATGTCAGCGCGCTCAAGGGTTTCCTGCACGCCCAGGGCAGCTGGGTGTTCGACCAGGCGACCACCGACAACGAATACTATGCCAAGGACATCCTCGCCGATCCGATCGCGATGTTCTTCGTGCGCACGCGCTGGGTCTGGTACGGGATGTCCGGCGTCTTCATTCCCGGCGTGATCGGCTACACCTTCGGCGGCGTGCACACCATGATCGGCTGCGTGCTGTTCTCCGGCCTGCTCCGCTGCTACCTGCTGATCCTCACCAGCCAGCTCACCGGCTCGGTCTGCCACGCCTACGGCTATCGCCGCTTCGAGGTCGAGGACGCCTCGACCAACGAGTTCGTGACAACGATCCTCACCTTCGGCGAGGGTCTGCACAACAACCATCACCGCTTCCCGCGGGACGCCTATATCTCGCACGCCTGGTGGGAGATCGATCTCAACGGCCTGATCATTTTGGGCATGGAGAAGATCGGCCTCGTCCACGACGTCTTCCACGCCTCGCACCGTCAGCTCGAGCTGGCGTCCGAAGCGGAGGCGCGGGCAGCCACGACGGCGCGCTAAGGCGGCAGGCGACGTGCGTTCTTCCGGCCGCCTTGCCTCCGCTCCGCTGCCCTATCGCGGCCCCATTGCGGGATCAGCTTTTGAGGGTCTGTGCCTCGTGCCGGACCTCATTTGCAGACTTGCGATCGGGGGACCGAATGGCAGTCAACAAGATTAGGATTGATAAGATCACTTGGGACAGGGTTGGCCGGGTCACCGAGCCCGGACGCTACATGTACACCTTTGGCTGGCTGACGATTACGGCCGGCGATCTCGATATCTGGAAGCAATACCCGCAAGCCGCCTTCACGCTGCTCGCGCACCACGCCGAGCCGGACGAGGTCGTCGGCGAGGAATTCCATCTCGGCGCCTTCGACATCGCGCCGGACACCCCACCGCCGTTCACCACGCATTGAAGGGCGGGAACGCCGGCCCAAATCGCCTTGCGGGCTGCGCGCGGCGCAGGCGGCTGCGGGAACACATGGCATGCACGTTGCTTAATCAACGTCATGATACACATCCCCGCCGTCGACCAGGCCTTCCTGCTGCTGCTCATCGTCTTCTGCCTTGGCACGTGCCTCGTACGCGCCTTCTGGGAACTGGAGCAGGTGCGGGCGCGCCGGGTCGCTGCGCCGCCACGTGGGCGCACAAGGAAGCGTGACTAGGCCGGTTGGCCCGGCCCAGCGTTGTCCGGGCGGCAGCCACGCCGCCTCTGGACTCGCGGTTCAGCCAGGTGCATCGTGAATCGAAGAAACCTGCGCAGTGCCTTGATCTGACTTGCCAATCGCGATCCGGTGACGAGCGCGGACCGCTCCTGTCAATGACGAATTGGTTCTGTCATGCGCTTGATTGCGCTCGCCTTCTACACGTTCGGTGCCGATCCCGATGAACGCTGGCTGTCGCGCCTGTTAAGTGACGCGACAGCAAATGCATGACACATGGTCGCATCGGTAGACGTAGATAAGCAGATCAAGGGAACCTATTTTCGGCGCCGATGTACCTGATTGAAGCTTTGCCCACCGTCATCGGAACTGCCGCCATCGCCCCGGCGCTGCTGATGCTGTGGCTCGTCATTGCCGCCGAGGAGCGCCCGGGACCGCCGGCCCAGGTCTGGACTGCGTTCCTGCTCGGAGCGGCCAGCATTTCGCTGCTGGGCCTTGCTCGCGCGCCCTTCGCCAAGATGGTTGCAGCCCCCGACAACCCCTGGGCGGCGCTCGCCATGCATTCGGTCTTCGGGGTCGCGCTGCCCGAGGAAGCGGTCAAGGTGATCGCCATCGTGCTGGTCTCCTCGACCAAGCGGCGGACCTTCGCCAATCCGATGGATACCGTGGTCTATGGCGCCGCCGTCGGCCTCGGCTTCGCCGCCTACGAGAACCTCGCCTACCTCGTCCAGCACGCCGAGATGTGGCGCTCGCTGGCCGCCCTGCGCAGCGTGCTGACCGTGCCGTTCCACGGCGCGCTCGGCATCATCGCCGGCGCCTACCTGACGATCGCGCGCGCCGGCACGGCGCTGGGTGCCAACCGCCACCATCGCGACTGGGCCCGCCTGTCCAGCCGCCTGCTGATCTTCGCAGGCCCGGTCGCGCTGCATTCGGCCTTCGACTTCCCGCTGCTGACCTTGCAGCGGATGCCCGATCTCGATCCGACGCTGCGGATGTGGCTGGGCGCAGCGAGCCTGCTGATCGGCTTCAGCTCGATCGCCTTCGCCATCCGCCTGGTGCGGCGGGTCGCGCGCCATCACGCGCCGAGGACCGATATCGCGCGGGAGCGGCTCAGCCAGCTGCGCCGGATGTGGGCGCTGCTGCTCGCCGGCGGCGGCGTCGGCTTCCTCGGCCTCGCCTTCGTGCTGACCTCGATCCATCACTGGCTGATCAACCCCGAGCGCAATCTGACATTGGCCCTGATCCCGATCGGCTTCGTCTCGATCCTGCTCGGCCTCGCGCTCCTGATCGTCACGATCGCGATCTACATTCTCGGCCGCAACCGCGTTCGCACCAGCGGCGAAGGTTTTTCGTCAGCGCACGGCGGCGGTTGAGCCCCGGGATGGCAAGCGCGGTGTGTGCATACTAGATTGAGCACACATCTTTCGATCTGGAGCCTGCCGATGACATCGCCTGAGGATTTTTCCCGGCTGCAATCCGCCATGAGCGAAACGGTCAAGGCGCATTGGAAGGCTTTCCTGTTCGAAGGCATCCTGCTTGCCGTTCTCGGCGTCGCCGCGCTGATCCTGCCGCCGCTCGCGAGCCTTGCGATCACGATCTTTCTCGGCTGGATGTTCCTGATCAGCGGCATCGGCGGACTGATCGTGACCTATTGGGCGCGCAGCTCGCCGGGTTTCTGGTGGTCGCTGATCTCGGCCGCGCTGGCCGTGCTCGCAGGCATGCTCCTGCTGGCCCGGCCGATGCAGGCCGTGCTGACGCTGACCATCGTGCTCGGCGCCTACTTCCTCGCCGAGGGCGTCGCCACCATCATGTATGC
The DNA here is from genome assembly GCF_040547725.1 of Bradyrhizobium sp. LA2.1. Lineage (NCBI taxonomy): Bacteria > Pseudomonadati > Pseudomonadota > Alphaproteobacteria > Hyphomicrobiales > Nitrobacteraceae > Bradyrhizobium > Bradyrhizobium sp. LA2.1. The sequence continues at coordinate 188,283 of NZ_JBEPQI010000014.1, read as the reverse complement.
GCTGGAGCACCGCCGCGAGCTGAGCAGCCGCTGGTCCTGGCTCCTGATCTCGGGCCTCGTCGACATCGCCATCGCGTTCATGGTGATCACGGGGCTGCCGAGCTCGGCGGAATGGGCGATCGGCATCCTCGTCGGTATCAATTTGCTGTTCGGCGGCGCCACCCTGATCGGCATGGCGCTGGCTGCACGCAAGAGCAACAGTTGAGGCGCCTCGTGGCTCCTCGCGCCGATTGGGGGGTGACAACCCGCCAATCGCGCGCTATATGGGCAGCCATGATCACCCTCGTCACCAGCTATTTTTGGTACTTTAGCTACGACAGCTCGCTGGCGGCAGGAGGATCGCGCTCAATCTGAATATTGAAGCAAACGTCCGAACAAGCCGCCAGACCTGGCGGCTTTTTTTATTGCCGGCAGGTTCAAACAAACAGGAGCCTGCCGTGCTGAGCACGACCGACGATCTTCGTATCCGCGAACTGAAAGAGCTGAGCACACCGGAAGAGGTGATGCGGGAAGTCCCGCGCACGCTCACCGCAACGCGTGTGGTGATGGCGGCGCGCAACGCCATCCATGCCATCCTCAACGGCCAGGACGACCGCCTGCTGGTCGTGGTCGGCCCCTGCTCGGTGCACGATCCCAAGGCCGCGCTCGAATATGCCGAGCGCCTCGCGAGCTTGCGCGAAGAGCTGGCCGACCAGCTCGAGATCGTGATGCGGGTCTATTTCGAGAAGCCGCGCACCACCGTCGGCTGGAAGGGCCTGATCAACGATCCTGACCTGGACGGCAGCTTCGACATCAACAAGGGCCTGCGGCTGGCGCGCAACGTGCTGTCCGCGGTAAACAATCTCGGCCTGCCCGCCGGCGCAGAATTTCTGGACATGACGACGCCGCAATACATTGCGGACCTCGTGTCCTGGGCCGCGATCGGCGCGCGCACGACCGAGAGCCAGATCCATCGCGAGCTGGCCTCGGGGTTGTCCTGCCCGGTCGGGTTCAAGAACGGCACCGACGGCAATGTGCGCATCGCTGCGGACGCGGTGAAGTCGGCCTCGCATCCGCATCATTTCATGGCAGTGACCAAGCTCGGCCGTTCGGCGATCGCTTCGACCGCGGGCAACGAGGATTGCCACATCATCCTGCGCGGCGGCAGCAAGCCGAATTACGATGCGGCAAGCGTCGCGGCGGCCTGCAACGATCTGGCCAAATCCGGCGTCGCGCCGCTGGTGATGGTGGATGCAAGCCACGCCAATTCGAGCAAGAAGCCGGAAAACCAGCCGCTGGTCATGGCCGACATCGCCGGCCAGATCTCAGGTGGCGAGAACCGTATCATGGGTGTGATGATCGAGAGCAATCTCGTTGCCGGCCGCCAGGACGTGGTGCCGGGCAAGCCGCTGACCTACGGCCAGAGCATCACGGACGGATGCATCGACTGGGCGACCACGGCAACCGCGCTCGAGCAACTCGCTGACGCGGTCGAGATCCGGCGCAACACGAAGCGCGCGGGGCTGCACGAACGCTCGGCGTAAGGCCAAAGCCAACGCGGGCGGGGCGAGCTGTCGCGCCCTGCCCGCCGCTAGCCACAAGCTAACAGCCGCGGCAGATGCTCTTGATCTTCTTGTCGAGCGCCGCGTCTTCCTTGTTCACGGGATTATTCGGATCGCTCAGATTCTTCTCGTTCGGCACATCGCCGGCGCGCGGCTGGCGATGACCGATGGGTGCCTGCGGCACCGACCCGGACGTCGCGCCGCCGGATGTCGCCCCCTTGGAGCCGCTGGGCTGTGCAACCGCCGCGCCGCCAAGCAAGACCACGAGCGACGCTGCCACCACCATGATCTTCTTCATGTCCGTTCCTCCATTCTCAAACCCACGTTCTCTGCATCGCCGCTCACGTCTCGGGCGGATAGAGATGAACGTCGCCGCAATAATCCACGATACGATAGCGCGTTTCCGTTTCCGCTTCACGCGCGTCGGCTGCGGTATTTTGCACCGCCAACACATAATTCGGCCCCACCGGCGATTTGCCGGCGCCGCCGGGAATGTCGATGACATAATCGGGCTGACACAGTCCTGACACCCGTCCGCGCAACTGCCGCATCAAATCCTGCCCCTGGGCCAGCGTCGTTCGCAAATGCACGGTGCCCGGCGCGAGATCGCCGTGATGCAGATAGTAGGGCTTGATCCGGCATTCGACGAAAGCTCGCATCAAATCCGACAAAGCGGCAATGCTGTCGTTGACGCCGCGCAAAAGCACGGACTGGCTCACCATGGGAATTCCGGCATCGGCAAGCCGTGCGCAGGCCGCGCGCGCAGGCCCCGTCAACTCGCGCGCATGGTTGGCATGCACCGCGACCCAGGTGGTCGCGCCCTCGACCTTCAACGCAGCCACCATCTCGTCGCTGATCCGCGCGGGATCGGCTACCGGCACGCGGGTGTGAAGGCGGATGATCTTGACGTGATCGATTCCCGCGAGATCGGCCATGATCTCGCTCATCCGGCGCGGCGATAGCATCAAGGGGTCGCCGCCGGTCAGGATCACCTCCCAGATCTCGCTGTGCGAACGGATGTAGTCGATCGCCGCGCGATATGCGCCGTCCGAGAGCGCGTTCTCCTTGCCGGGCCCGACCATCTCGCGGCGGAAGCAGAAGCGGCAATAGACCGCGCAGACGTGAACGAGCTTGAACAGCACGCGGTCGGGATAGCGATGCACGATGCCCTGCACCGGCGAGTGCGGGTGATCGCCGATCGGATCGGCGCTCTCGCCCGGCTGCATCTCCAGTTCTGCGGCGGTCGGAACGAATTGCCGCGCGATCGGATCGTCGGGATCGGACGTGTCGATCAGCTCGACCAGCGCCGGCGTGATCGCCACCGCGTAGCGCGCGGCGACACGCTCAAGCGCGGGCAGCGCTTCGGCCGGTGCAAGCTGCGCGGCCACAAGCTCGGCCGGCTCACGCAGGGTGCGTGCAAGGTTGATCTTCGTCATGTCTCACTTAACGTTTCATTTGGAGGCGGTGTCCACACCACCTGATCGATCCGCGCTGCGCCGCTCGCCAGCATCACCAGCCGGTCGAAGCCGAGCGCGACGCCGCTCGCCTCCGGCATTTGGGCGACCGCGGCCAGAAAATCCTCGTCCAGCGGATAGGCCTCGCCATAGCGGCGCTGCTTCTCCGCCATCGACTCCGTGAAGCGCTTGCGCTGTTCCTCGGCGTCGGTCAACTCGCCAAAGCCGTTGGCGAGTTCGACGCCGCAGGCATAGACCTCGAACCGCTCGGCGACCCGCGGGTCATCGGCTTTCACGCGCGCCAGCGCCGCCTCTGGAGATGGGTATTCGAACAGAATGGTCAAACGCCCCTGCCCCAGATGCGGCTCGACATGCTCGACCAGGACCTTGCTGAAGATGTCGGACCAAGTGTCGTCCTCCGCCACGCGGACCTTCGCGCCGGCCGCCTGCGCGAGCGCGGCACGGTTACCCTCGCCGCCCGAGATTGTCGACAGCAGGTCGATCCCTGCAAACCGCTCGAAGGCGCCGGCGACCGTCACCAGCTCCGGCTCAGCGAAGGGGTCGGCGGTCCGGCCGCGGAAGGAGAACGTCCCGATCCCGGTCGCCTGCGCCGCGCGGGCGATGACGACGACGGTGTCCGCCATAATGGCATCATAGGGGGCGCTGGCCCGGTACCATTCCAGCATGGTGAATTCGGGCAGATGCAGGTCGCCGCGCTCACGGTCGCGGAACACCCGTGCGAATTCGAAAATCCGCTCCTCGCCCGCCGCCAGCAGCTTCTTGCAGGCGAATTCCGGCGAGGTCCGCAAGTACCGGCTGGCACGGCTGCCATCGGGCCGCATGATCTCGGTCCGGGGGGCGTGCAGATGGGTTTCGTTGCCCGGGGAGACCTGGAGGACCGAGGTTTCGACCTCAAGGAACCCCTGCTCGGCGAAAAAGCCCCTGAGAGACCCGGTAATGGCCCCCCTGGCCTGGAGGAACGGCCGCCGGTCGAGGTGCCGCGAGGGGGACCAGAACGGCGAAATCGGCTTGTCCCCAACCATCAACCGGCCGCCCCGCAGGCCAGCAAAATGCTGGCATTCAACGACAAAATGCGTATGTTGCGGCCCGAAACGGGTGCCGCGGTCTGATTTGAGGCCCCAGGTCCCCCATCAATTTGACCACGTCCTGGCCGGAGCCGGGCCAAGCAAGCAGGAAATATAGCTTTGAGAGTCATCGCCAGTTCTATTCGCAAGGGCAACGTGATCGAGCAAGACGGCAAGCTTTATGTCGTTGTGACCGCCGAGAACATCCATCCCGGCAAGGGCACTCCGGTCAGCCAGATCGAAATGCGCCGAATCTCGGACGGGGTAAAGATCTCCGAGCGCTACAAGACCACCGACCAGGTCGAGAAGGCCACGATCGAAGAGCGCAACTTCACCTTCCTCTATGAAGATGGCGACGGCTTCCATTTCATGAACCCGGAAACCTATGACCAGGTCCAGGTGTCCAAGGACGTCATCGGCGATGCGGCCGCTTATCTCCAGGAGAGTATGACGGTCAAGCTGTCGACGCATGACGTCAACGTGGTGTCGATCGCGTTGCCGCAGCGCGTGACGCTGGAAGTGGTCGAGACCGAGCCCGTGACCAAGGGCCAGACCGCCTCCTCCTCCTACAAGCCTGCGGTGCTCTCCAACGGCCTGCGCACTACTGTGCCGCCGCACATCGCCGTCGGCACCCGTATCGTGGTGATGACCGAAGACGGCTCCTACTCCGAGCGCGCCAAGGACTAAGCGAGGAATCAGAGCAGGTGCCGCCGGGGGCCGAGGCAGTGGTTGGGAAAAGTTTCCGCTTCGTCTCGCTGTTTCTGGCGGCGCTTTCGCTCCTCACCGCCACTCCGCTCGCTGCGGACGAAATCCGCAGCCCTTCGCTCACGGCGCTACGCGTCGATTGGCGCGCAGCGCTCGACCAGTTCCGCACCGAGGTCAACAGTCGTCCCCAGATCGCGGGCGACTTCATCTTCGCACCCCGCCGTTCGGTGCCACGCTACGATCCGCGCGCGATGCCTGCGCTGGTGCAGCTCAACGCGGTCTCATCGCAATTCTTCACCGGTATCGCCCGCAGCTCCGTGCCCGTGCTGCTGCCGTTCGATGCTGCCGCCTATCTCGAGGCGCAGCGCAATCGCGCGCCGGGGACACTCGCGCTCTCGCACTATCAGGCCGATTTCAATCCCGTCGACATGTTTGATGCCGGCCCCTCAGGTTACAGTGCCAGCTTCTCGCTCGAACCCGGTGCCGGCGACGGCATGCCGAGCCGCGTCTACACAAGGCCGGTCGAGGTGCAGATCACGGGCTCGGCACTCGTTTACGACGTCGCCGATCCCGCCGGCGGCAAGGGCGAGCAGGTCAAGCCGCTTGCGGCAACTTATCCGGACCTGCGCAGGTTCATCCGGGAAGGCTATGTGCGCTACGCCTTCACCCGCTTCGGCGTTGCCTATGTCGTCTCCATCCAGTGCCTGGACAGCATCGCAAAGCCGCGGAGGCTCGCCTGCAAGGAAGCCTATCCGGTTGCTGAGCGCTTCCTGAAAGGGCTCCGCATCGCCGGCGGCCAGCGCATGCGGCCGCTGACGGACATGGCCTCCAGCATCATCGATCGTCCTTCAGCGCGGTCGCCGGATTTCACCTACCGACCGAGCGGCGATATCATCCCGAACACCGGCTATCGCAACAAGGCCGGCCATCCGGATGTGATGGCCTATGCGCAGATCCGTTTTCCGCTCGAAAAGGCGCCCGCCTTCGTGCGTTCGCAATCCTACGGCAAGCGCGACAAGAGCGACGGCCCGACGGCCTATCCCTGGCGCGACAATTTCTGCGAGTCCCGCAGTTTCGAGGTCTGGCAGTGCGGCGGCGGTTATGGCCACCAGGGCGAGGACATCCGCGCCGCCGAATGCCCACCGCCCGGCGAAGGCCACGAACCTTGCGATCGCAAGCAGCGCGGCGTCGTCGCGGTGCGCGACGCCATCGTGATCCGCGGCGCCAAGGATCAGGCCGCGACGCTCGAGGTCAACAGCCGCACCGAGCATATTCGCTTCCGCTATATGCACATGAACCCGCAGGCGCTGACCGGCGACGGCATGCTCAACGGCCGCATCGTCACCGAAGGCGAGAAGATCGGCGTGGTCTCCAACTATCTCGACCATCCCGCCGGCACATCGATGCATTTGCATTTCGACGTGCAGGTATTTACTCGCGACGGCTGGATCTGGGTCAGTCCTTACGTCACGCTGGTCTCGGCTTATGAACGCCTGATCCACGCCCGCGGCCGCGAAGTCGGCCCCGAGATCGCCGGCACGCCGCAGCCGGTGGCGCATGCGTTGCCGGAGGACGTGATCAAGCCGGACCTGCGCGAGGGATCGAGCGGCGAGGAGAATTGAGGGCGAGTTCGCTCATGCGGCCGCTACGGACTACTCCAACAGCGTCGTCAGCTGCGCGCCCTCGTCCGCCACGAATACCGCGATCAATTCCGCCGGCTCGGTCGCGCTGGCATTGGCCGAGACCAGATGCGTCGATCCCGGCGGCTCGAAGAAGGACTGGCCGACACCAAACGTCTCGACAGGACCGCCGCCGAGCTGGGAACGGATTTCACCCTTGGTGATGTAGGCGGTTACCGAACCCGCGTGACGATGCGGCCGCGAGAATCCGCCGGGACCGTAGAACACACGCACGATGGTGACGCGCTTGCCCGGGACGTTCGGCAGCGCGTAGGAGCCGATCGGTTCGACCTTGTCGAGCGGCGAGCTCTCCGCCGCGGTCGCGCAGAGCGGCGCCAACGCGCCGGATACCGCATCCATCGTCACGGGCAACGCCTTGCCGATCGCAAGCGCGCAGGCGAGCCCGCCGACGACGGCCAGCGCCATCGAGCGCGATGGCACCGGACGCTGAGCATGGGTCAAACTCATTGCAGTCATGATAACCTCCCCTTGTTTTATCGTTGTTGCAATCAAGATACCGCGGCGCTCGCTGCGACCGGCCGCTTCGCCGGCGTCCAGCGATACGCGGCGCCAAAGCGGTTCCAGACGTTGATCGAGGCGACCGCCGAGGTCAGGTACATCAGCTCGGTCTCGGAGAATTCGCGGGAAGTCTCCGCATAGACCTCTTCACTGACGCCATCGGGCAGGAAGGTCAGCGCCTCCGCCCAGGCCAGCGCGGCCCGCTCGCGTGCGGAAAAGACCGGCGCCTCGCGCCAGACCGCGACCAGATTGAGCTTGTCCACGGGCACGCCGATCCGCTCCGACAACAGAACGTGGTGCTGCACGCAGAAGGCGCAGCCGTTGATCTGCGAGGCGCGCAGCTTGACCAGCTCGAGCAGCTGCTTGTCGAGGCCCGCCTTGGCCGCCACCTGGCCGAGCGCCAGCACCAGCTCATACGCATCGGGCGCGATCTTCTTGAAATCCTCGTACTCGCTGCGGGCGTGTGACATTGGCGTTCACCTCGTGTATTGTAAGACTGCTTACATCTTATAAGAGCTCTTATATGACACGCAAGACCGCTGCCATCACGAAATCGAAGGCTTTGCGGAAGCCGGCCGCGCCTGCCGAAATCGCTGCCGTTCGCGTGCCCGCGCCCGGAGAAGGCAAGCGCGGCGAGCAAGGTTATCTCGGCTATCTGCTGCGACAGGCCCATGCCGCGGTCCGCCTGACGATGGAACGGACGCTTGCCGACCTCGGCGTGACGTCGCCGCAATTTGCCGTGCTGACCATGCTGAACGCCTATCCAGGCCTCTCCGGCGCCGACGTCGCCCGGCTCACCTTCCTGACCCCGCAGACGGTGGGCGTGATCATTCGCAACCTCGATCGCGACGGTGCGATCATGATGACGCCTCATCCGGTCCACGGCCGGATCCAGCAATGGACGCTGACGCAGCGGGGCACGACGCTGTTGAAGGCGTGCAGGGAGCGCGTGATCGCGTTGGAGAAGCGCCTTGCCGCAAGTCTGGACGCCAAGGCAGAGACCGCGATCCGGCGCTGGCTCGCCGGCATCGCCGCCGATTTGCAGGAGGACTAACCGGCTTTAGTCGCCGCCGCCCCCGTCACCACCGCAGCCGCCGTCGCCTCCATCGGCATCCGAGAAATCGCTGACGGCGCCGTCGCCCTGAATGCCACGGCCAAAGTTCTCGGCGATGATCATCAGGATCACGACAAACAGTCCGGCGCCGAACGGCCAGGGATTGCTACGGATGATGTCGAACAGCTCCCGCATGCACGCATTCTGTGCAGACGGAAGCAAACCGACCGTAAAGCGACAGGCTTGAAATTGGGGATATCCGGGCAGCCGCAAGAACGCTCAGCCGCCTTTCAACGCTTTCTTAACCTCGCCGTCGGGCCAGGCATCGCCCGCCGCGCTCACGCGCACACGGCTCTGATCGGCGGCATTCACCAGCACATGCGAACTCGTCCGATCACCGCTCGGCTCGATACGCAAATCGGTTTCGGGCTTCCAGCTCAACGTGGTCGCGAGATCGCCGGGATAGATCCGCCATTGCGATCCGTCGTCGAGTTCGACGACATGGCTTTCCGCATGTGCCCGTATCTTCATTCCACCCCGAATTCTCGATGAGCAGACTACGTGCAGACGGCGGGCCCCGGCGCTCGGCCGGGGCCCTGCTCCGTCAGTCGTTGTCGTGATGAATCACGGTCTTGCTGCGATTGCCGAATTCATCTTCCTTCTTGATCACCGTGGTGCGGTTGGCAGGCTCGCGCTCCCTGATGACCGTGGTGCGGTCGCGATCGCGGTCCCGCTCACGATATTCGTGGGACTGTCCGACCGTCACGCCGGCACCGACCGGGCCGACGTGAACGCCGACTTCGTCGGCGAATGCAGGGGCGGCGATGGCCGTGACCATGGCGGCGGCAAACAGATATCTTTTCATCTTCATCCTCCAGTGTATGCGGAGGGAATGCGGGACTGCGACACTTTGTTCCGGCGGAACGCGGCGCGATGGCCTGTTCCCGGTGTTCCAGGAACCGGCCCACAGCAGCCGTGATTCCCGCTAGAATGGGTCCATGAAACAAGCTGATTCCTCGGCCAATCACAGCCGCCGCGCCCTGCTTCGATCCACGCTCGGCGCAGCCGCCTTCATCACATTCCCCACGCAGCTTCTCGCCGCGCCTCCGGGCTTCGACGAATGGCGCGAGGGTTTTCGTGCGCGCGCCATGGCGAAGGGCATTTCGGCCGCGACCTGGCAACGCGCGATGGCGCGGGTCGAGCCCGACATGAGCGTGTTCAAGCAGATGCGCAACCAGCCCGAATTCCACGAGCAGGTCTGGCAATACATCAACCGCCGCGTCTCGGACTGGCGCATCATCAACGGCAAGATCGCGCTGAAGAACAACGAGGCGCTGCTCGCGCGCATCGAGCGCGATTTCGGCGTCGAGCGCGGTACGCTGCTGGCGCTGTGGGGCGTGGAGTCCGCCTATGGCGATCCGCTGGTACAGCAGAACCACATGACGCCGGTATTCCCCTCACTCGCCGCGCTCGCCTGGAACGAGCCGCGCCGCAAAGCCTATTGGGAAACCGAGCTGATCAACGCGCTGCGCATCGTCGACAAGGGCTGGAGCACGCCGGAGCAGATGCAGGGCTCCTGGGCCGGCGCGATGGGACATTCGCAATGGATGCCGGAAGTCTGGCTCAATGTCGGCATCGACTATGACGGCGACGGCAAGGTGTCGCCGTTCGGCAAGCCCGACGATGCACTAGGCTCGACGGCAAAATACCTCGTCAATCGCGGCAAGTGGCGCCGTGGCGAACACTGGGGCTACGAGGTGCGCGCATCCGGCGAGGCGAGCGGCAACCGGACCTATGCGGCGTGGCAGGCGGCCGGCGTCACCCGCGCCGACGGCCAGCCGTTTCCGCAACCGAATGCATCCGCGCAGATGTGGACGCCGGTTGCGGGCGGGCCGACATTCCTGCTGGGACCGAATTTCTATTCGGTGAAGAGCTACAATCCCTCGATGAACTATGCGCTCGCAATCTGCCATCTGGGCGACCGCTGCCTCGGCGCGCCGCCCTTCATCCAGCCCTTCCCCGGCTCAGAGCGCGCGCTGACGCTCGCCGAGGTGCAGGAGATGCAGACGCGCCTGACCAAGGCCGGGTTCGACACCGGCGGCACCGACGGCCGTGTCGGCAACGACACCATGAAGGCGATCAAGGATTTTCAGCAGCGCGCGGGGATCACGCCCGCGGACGGCTATGGCGGGCTGAAGGTGCTGGCGAAGCTGCGGCAGGGGGCATAGGCCGCGAGCCCGTAGCCCGGATGGAGCGCAGCGCAATCCGGGAACGCCGCATCCGTGGTTGACGGCCCCGGATTGCGCTTCGCTCCATCCGGGCTACGGCAACAACCCTAGTGCCGGTACTGCGGCTCTTCCGCATCCAGCTGGCGCCGGATCGCGGCGAGATGCAATCGCGCGGATTCGGAATCGCCTTCGCGCATCTGCCTGTAGGTTTCCGCCGCGATCGCGGGATCGACCGGCAGCACCTTTCGTCCCGTCGACATCGCCAGCACCTGCACCTCGGCGGCGCGCTCGAGATAATAGAGATCGTCCCAGGCCTCCGCGATGGTCGGCGCCAGCACCATCACGCCATGATGCTTCATGAAGACGATGTCGGCATCGCCGACGGCGGATGCGATCCGCGCGCCTTCGCGGTTGTCGAGTGCGAGGCCGTTGTAATCGCGGTCCACTGCGGTGCGGCCGTAGAATTTCAGCGCGGTCTGGCCGGCCCAGATCAGGGGATCACCCTCGGTCATCGACAAAGCCGTGGCGTAGGGCATGTGGGTGTGGAAGGCGACCTTCGCGCGCGGCAGCAGCCTGTGCATCTCGGCGTGGATGTAGAACGCGGTTGCCTCGGGCGCGCCCTCGCCGTCGAGGACGTTGCCGTGGAAATCGCAGATCAGCAGCTTTGACGCCGTCAGCTCGCGGAAGGCGTAGCCATATGGATTGACCAGGAAGAGATCGTCATGGCCAGGCACCACGGCCGAGAAATGGTTGCAGATGCCCTCCTCAAAACCATTGCGCGCGGCCATGCGGAAGCAGGCCGCAAGATCCTCGCGCGCGGTGCGGATCGCGTCGGTGGCGAGATCAGGCCGGTTCGAGCGGAACGGCGCAGGTGCGGATGAGGAAGATTGAAGGCTGTGCGCCATGGCGAAGGAAACCTCTTTCGGTCGGAAGAGGCCCGCGTTGTACAGGGCCGACGCCTCTGCGTCAGCCCCTGCGGGCGCCACCCTGCCCTTCGCGTCTTGCGCGGCGGCTTATTGCCGCCGCGGCACGCCGCCGGCGTTCATGCCGCCGTCGATGACGAGCTCGCTGCCGGTGACGTAGCGCGAGGCATCGGAGGCCAGATACAGCACACCGGAAGCGATCTCCGCGGCCTGCCCGGCGCGGCCGAGCGGGGTTGCGACCTTGGCTCGCTCCTCGGGGTCGATCGGGGCGTTCTGGCCGGCGCCCGTTGCCCCCGTCGGAATCTTGCCCCAGATCGGGGTATCGATGATGCCGGGGTGAACGGAGTTGACGCGGATGCCGTCGCCGGCGGCCGCGCACTCCATCGCGATCGATTTGGCGAACAGCCGCACGCCGCCTTTGGTCAGCGAATAGGCCGAGAGGCCGGGCGCACCGCGCAAGCCCGCGAGCGAGGACATCATCACGATCGAGCTGCCGCCCGTCTTGCGCATCAGCGGCAGGCAATGCTTCACGGACAGAAACACGCCGTCGAGGTTGATCGCGTTCTGCTTGTGCCAGTCAGCGAGCGTCATATCGACGATCGAGGGTACCGCAATGCCGATGCCGGCATTGGAGACCATGATGTCGAGCCGGCCATGGCGCTTGGCGATCTCGGCTACGATCTCGATCCAGCGCTCCTCGCTGGTGACGTCCTGCTCCAGGAAAATCGCCTTGCCGCCGGCTTTTGTCACGCGCTTGACGAGCTCCGGGCCTCGCAGCTCGTCGATGTCGGTGATGACGACGGTAGCGCCTTCGCGCGCGAACAATTCGACGATAGCCTCGCCAATGCCCGAGGCGCCGCCCGTCACCAGCGCGACCTTGCCCTCAACCTGCCCTGCCATGTTCACTCCCTTTTTTGTTGTTTGAGCGGCTTATTTTTGACGCATGATCTCCGCGCAAACGCGTACCGCGTTTGTCGCGAGGGATCTTGCGTCATCTAATCACGGATGGCCCCTGGTCCGGTAGCGCGACGTCGACGACGCGGAATTGCACGCGCTCGGCGCCCTGGTACCGGTCGACCGACAACGATCCCGCGACATGCAATTGCTGACCGCGATTGGCGAGAAGTGCATTGCCGAGCTTCTGGCCGACCGAACGGAACGCAATGCCGTTGACGATCGAGCCGTCGCCCGACTTGAAGCGTAGCCTCAAATGCGCCTGTCCGACCTCATCGGCATAGACGAGCTGATGCGACGGCAGCGCCAGCACGACTTCCGGATTGCCGCTGCCGAAGGGACCGGCGCGGTTGAGCGTGGTTGCAAGCTCCGTCGTCACGGCGCGCGCGGACACCGCGCCGTCGACATAGAGCTCGTTGACATGGCGCGCCTCGGCAACGTCCCGCGCCAGCGCATTTTCGAGATAGGCGCGGAATTCGGCGAGCTTCTCCTTCCGCAACGTTACGCCCGCGGCCATCGCGTGGCCGCCGCCCTTCAGCAAGATGCCGTCGGTCACCGCCTGCCGCACCGCCTTACCGAGATCGACGCCGGCGATGGAGCGGCCCGAGCCGGTGCCGATGCCGCCGGGCTCCAGCGCAATCGCAAAGGCCGGTCGTGAAAATTTCTCCTTCAGGCGGGACGCGACGAGGCCGACCACGCCGGGATGCCAGCCTTCGGAGGCCGTGACGATCACGCCAATCTTGTCCTCGAGCCCGATCGAGGCCAGCGCCTCGGCTTCGGCCTGCGCTTCCGCCGCCTGCTCGATGACGCGGCGCTCACTGTTGAGGCGATCGAGCTCGGCCGCAATCCGCGCCGCCTCGACGCTGTCGCCTTCGAGCAAGAGCCGCACGCCGAGATCGGCCCGGCCGATCCGGCCGCCGGCATTGACGCGCGGCCCCAGCATGAAGCCGAGATGCCAGGCCTCCGGCGGGCCGTTGAGCCGCGCCACGTCCATCAGCGCGGTGTGGCCGACATGGTCGCGCCGCCGCATCGCGATCAGGCCTTTTGCGACGAAGGCACGATTGAGCCCGATCAGCGGCGCGACATCCGCAACCGTGCCGAGCGCGACGTGGTGCAGCATGCCGAGCAGATCGGGCTCGGGCATCTCGCTGGTCCAGAAGCCGCGCTGGCGCAGCTCGCGGTTGACCGCGACCAGCGTCACCAGCACGAGACCGACGGCGGCGAGATGGCCGAGGCCCGAGAGATCGTCGAGCCGGTTCGGATTGACCAGCGCATCGACCTCCGGCAGCTCCGTGCCGGCTTGGTGATGATCGATCACGACCACGGACATGCCGAGGCGCTTGGCTTCAGCGAGCGGCTCGATGCTGGTGGTGCCGCAATCGACCGTGACGAGCAGCGTGGCGCCCTTCGCGGCCAGCGCGCGGATCGCTTCGATGTTCGGGCCGTAGCCTTCGAAAATCCGGTCGGGAATATGGATCAGCGGATCGAGCCCGCAATGGCGCAGATGCCAGGCGAGCAGCGCCGCAGAGGTCGCGCCATCGACATCGTAGTCGCCGAAGATCGCGACCTTCTCGCCGCGCATCGCCGCATCCGCGATCCGCTTCGCGGCGGCCTCCATCTCGGTCACAGTGTACGGGTCCGGCAACAGCTTGCGGATGGTCGGATCGAGGAAGTCGCTGACGCCATCGATGTCGATGCCGCGGCCCGCCAGCACCCGCGCCAGCAACTCCGGCAGCTGGTGCCGCTGCACGATGGCGAGCGCCTTGGCAGCCCCGCGCGCATCCAGCCGGTCGAGCCAGAGCTTGTCGGTGAGCGAGCGCGCGACGCCCATAAACGCCTGGGGCACTTCGACGGGCAAGGCGGTTGCGGGCGGCGTCATGAGTCGAGACTGGCTTGAGGAACCCGGGAATCGAACCGGGCGTTGCGGCGATCGGCCGACAATGACGATTGACCTGGAATCCCCCGGGATTTGCAATGTCCACGCCGCACAAAGCGGTGGATTGCCGCTTTGCTGCGCGGACTGACTATCATTTGGGCATTCCGTGGAACAGCAAATTAAGCGGGCGTTAGGCGGAATCTTCGAAAAAGACTCGTACTCGATCTGTAATTAGTTGTTCCGGGTTCGTTGCAGATCAGGCCGCCTCATTGCCAAGGGAAGCTCCCCGATGTCTGCTGCGCTGGGTCTGAAAGCCAAGCCGATCGCCACCGAACCCGCTGATGACGATTCCGATATCTCCGCACTGATCAATCGCTTGACCGCGGAGGTCAACCAGATCGCAGTCGACAAGACCAAGGCGATTCAGCAGATCACCAACCAGATGAAGATGCTGGCGCTGAACGCGCTGATCGAGAGCTCGCGCGCCGGCGCGCAAGGCGCCGGCTTCGCGGTGGTGGCGCAGGAGGTGCGCGGCGTCGGCCAGCAGGTCGAAACCATCGCGCGCGAGCTCGAAACCCAGCTGACGAAGCGCACCGGCGATCTCGTCGCCTCGATCGACCGCATGAGCCAGCGCTCGCGCGGCGAGCGGATGGTCGACCTGTCGCTCAACGCCATCGAGCTGATCGATCGCAACCTCTATGAACGCACCTGCGACGTGCGCTGGTGGGCGACCGATTCCGCCGTGGTCGATTGCGCGGCCTCGCCCAACGCCGCAGCCGTCTCCCATGCCTCGCAGCGCCTCGGCGTGATCCTCGGCGCCTACACCGTCTATCTCGACCTCTGGCTCTGCGACCTCGACGGCAATGTCATCGCCAATGGCCGCGGCGACCGCTTTCGCGTCGTCGGCCAGAACGTCGCGCACACAAAGTGGTTTCGCGAGGCGCGAACCTTGCGCTCCGGCGACGACTATGTCGCCGGTGACGTCGAGAACCAGCCGCTGCTCGGCAATGCGCAGGTCGCGACCTATTGTGCCAGCGTCCGCGCCGGCGGCCAGGCCAACGGCGCGCCGATCGGCGTGCTCGCCATCCATTTCGACTGGGAGGCGCAGGCCCGCGCCATCGTGCAGGGCGTGCGCGTCGGCGACGGCGACAAGGCGCGCGTGCTGCTGGTCGACTCCAATCTGCGTGTCATCGCAGCTTCCGACGGCCAGGGTATTTTGAGCGAGCGCATCTCGATCTCGCTGAACGGCCAGCGGTCCGGATTCTATCACGACCGCACGGGCGCGCTGGTCGCGTTCCATGCGACCCCAGGCTACGAGACCTATCGCGGCCTCGGCTGGTACGGCGTGATCGTCTGCGGGGCGTGACGACATCATCGCGTGATCTGTGAGCGCGGCAGCGTGACCGTCGAACGATGGTCGCGCCGTGATGCGGCGCAACTTGCAGCCTATCCGAGATAGCCAGACACGCCGTCCCACAACAGCTTCAACGCCGTCACGGCCAGCAAGCCATGGCACGCCCGGTAGATCTGCCGCTGGTCCAGCTTTCCGTGCAGCCGCCAGCCGAGCCAGACGCCGCTGGGAATGGCAAAGAGGCACGCCGCCATCACGATCCAGACGTTGCCCGCCGGCCGCACGAGCAGCAGCCAAGGTACCGCCTTGATCGCGTTGCCGACGGTGAAGAACAGGCTCGTTGTTCCCGCGTAGACCTCCTTGCTGAGGCCAAGCGGCAGGAGGTACATCGCCAGCGGCGGTCCGCCGGAATGCGCGACCATGGTCGTGACACCCGAGGCAAGACCGGCAGCAACCGCCTTCGGCGAGGAGCGCGGACGAATGACCACCTTCGGGTCACTCACGAGCCATATGCCAACGAAGCTCAACGTCACGACCGCCATCACGATCGCGACGGCGCGATGGTCCAATACACGGAACAAGAGATAGCCGAGGGCAATGCCGATCACGAGCCCGGGCAACAGCAGCACCAGGTCCGGCTTCGACCATGTCGAGGGCTTCCAGTAGCGCAACGCGAACAGGTCCATGGCGATGAAGAGCGGCGCGAGCAGGCCGCCCGCCGTGACCGGATCCATCACGCACGACAGCAACGGAATGCCGACGATGGCGAAGCCGCCGCCGAATGCGCCCTTCATGAAGCAGATCAGGAAGACGCCGGAAAAGGCGATGATCACCGTGGCGACAGTCAAATCCATCTGCGCATCTCCATGACCGGCACGCTCGCGCCTCGGCTCGCGTCACGCCGAAACATCGCGGGCGAGACTCGGGCTCAGGTCGCCGTGACGTCGTCATCGGTTGCCGTTGGGCCGGCGTCGGTCGACGCCGCTTGCGAGGTTCGAGGCGGCGCGGCCTTCGGCTGGAAAAAGAGACCGGGCAGCACTGACGGCAGGCCAAAAGTCATTCCGAGGAATGCCAGAAACACATCAAGATAACTCACGCTCATTCTGTTGCTCCGCTTTGTCGGGCGCGACCACCTCTCGGTGCATTTGAGGGTCGATGCGGCGCAATATGAACCGGTACATTACTCAGTACAATAAGAACATTGATCTCGGTGCAATTTTGCCGCCTCCGCGCGAGCAGAGCAGATGCAGCAAACTTCTTGCCTTGGGCTTCAATCCGACCGCGGCAGGCGCGGCGCCCACCCCGTCGCAACGAGTCTTCTTGGCATTTTCCGGCAAGGCAGGCCGGTTACAGGCAAGAGCTTGCCGCATTGCTCGACTACGCTGCGCTTCGCATCACGTTGGGCGGACGTGACGTGATCGGCCCACGGATTGGGATCACTCACGCTCGTCACATGCCGAGGAGACATGCCATGAAGATCGTCGTGATCGGCGGGACCGGATTGATCGGATCCAAGCTCGTGACAAAGTTGAAACAACACGGCCACGAGGCCGTTGCAGCCTCGCCGAAATCAGGCGTGAACGCCGTGACCGGGGAAGGCCTCGCAGCAGCGCTGGCTGGGGCGGATGTCGTCGTCGACGTTGCCAACGCACCGTCCTGGGAGCCCGCCGCCGTGCTCGATTTCTTCCAGCGCTCGAGCACAAACCTCGTCGCGGCAGAGGCGGTCGCGGGCGTGAAGCATCACGTAACGCTGTCGATCGTGGGGACCGAACGGTCGCCTGACAATTCCTATTTTCGGGCCAAGCTCGCCCAGGAGACCATCATCAAATCCTCTTCGGTCCCCTACTCCATCGTTCGTGCCACCCAGTTCTTCGAATTCCTCGGCGCCATTGCCGAAACGGCTGTGGTCGAAGGAAAGATCGTCGTCCCGTCCGCACTGTTTCAGCCGATCGCCGCCGAAGACGTAGCTGATCGCCTCGCGGAGGTCGCCATGGGCCGGCCGCTCAACGGCACCATTGATATCGCAGGACCCGAGAAGGCCCCCTTCAATGAATTCATT
Source organism: Bradyrhizobium sp. LA2.1 (assembly GCF_040547725.1). Taxonomy (NCBI): domain Bacteria; kingdom Pseudomonadati; phylum Pseudomonadota; class Alphaproteobacteria; order Hyphomicrobiales; family Nitrobacteraceae; genus Bradyrhizobium; species Bradyrhizobium sp. LA2.1. Next base: position 170,855 of record NZ_JBEPQI010000014.1, on the reverse strand, counting down.
GCGCGGCGCCTCAAGGCGTCCGGCGACACCCGACCGGTGGTGGGAGACCCGAATGCACCGTACTACGGCGCCCCCATTGACGACACATCACTGAACCCGCTCGGCGAGGCGCGGCTTGGAAAAACGCCGCTCGCGACGTGGCTCGCAAGGCTCTGAGGATCCGCCAGACCTTCCATCACGACAACCACTGCAATGAAGGAAATCCCATGCGCAGATTGCTGATCGCAACGGCGGTTTATGCCGCATCAGTCCTGACGGGCCATGCGGCCGAACCGGCACCTCTGGCCAAAGTGACGGTCGTGTTCGACCAGGCGCTGCCGAACGTCCCGGGCAAGAGCATGAAGGGCGTGCTGGTCGAGTATGGTCCCGGAGGCTCCTCGCCGGCCCACATGCATCCGCGCTCCGCATTCATCTATGCGACCATCCTGGAAGGAGCGATCCGCAGTCAGGTCAATGACGAGCCCGCCAAGGTCTATCGCAAAGGAGAGAATTTCTTCGAAAAGCCCGGCGACCGTCACGCCATAAGCGCGAATGCCAGCGATACCGAACCTGCGAAGCTGCTGGCCGTCTTCGTCGTGGATTCGGCAGACAAGGAGCTGGTCACGCCGATCACGAAGTAGCGCCGCCTCGTCACGCAGCGCGGCGCGCGGCCATCTCAGCGGCCAGCAGCAACGCGGCGCGGCTGGCGCCGATCGACGCGTTGCCTTGCCCTGCGATGTCGTACGCGGTGCCGTGCGCTGGCGTGCAGATCGGGAATGGGAAGCCACCGAAGGTCTGCCAGGGTCTCGAGGCGCTCGCCGGCGAGCTCGCCTGCGAGCGCATCAGCGACGCCGGGATCGGCGAAATCGCCGCCGCACATGACGACATGGTTCGGCATTATCGCGAGGGCGATTTGATCCAGTATTATCGCGGCAACCGCGCCATTCACGAGGCCATTGTCGCAGCAGCCGAAAATCCCGCGCTGACCGGGCTCTATGCTTCCGTGACCGCGCGCATTCGCCGCGCGCGTTATGTCACGCCGATGACGCCGCAGCGCTGGGCGTTCGCCGTGAAGGAGCACGAGGCGATCCTGAACGCGCTGCAGCGGCGCGATGGCGCCGGCCTCTCCCACATCCTGCGTGCGCATCTGCGCCACAAGCGCGAAGAGGTTTTGCAGGCGGGCTTTGCCGAGACGGAAGGAAACGACCTCGCGCTGCGGATCGCGTGAGGCGGCCGTGCCCGGCGAGCACTCGTTCGCCCCATTCCGCGTCTGGCCTTCGCGCCGCTTCGCTGCGATAACCGCCCCGAAGATCGGTCATAAGATCAGGCGACGCCGCAATGAACAAACCGCTGCCCTCAGACCCCGCCGCGCGTGCGACCTCCGACAGCACGGGAAGCGCGCCGCAAGGCGGCTTTGCCGATCTCGTTCCCGAACTCGGCGTTTCCAGCATTCAAGCCAGCCTGCCGTTCTGGCGCGACTTGCTCGGCTTCGAGCTCGCCTACGATCGCCCCGATGCGCGATTTGCGTATCTCGTCAGGGGGCGTTTGCAGGTCATGCTCTGCGAATTGAATGGACGCTGGGAGACGGCCGAGATGCAGCGGCCATTCGGACGCGGCGTCAATTTCCAGATGGTCGTCGATCGCATTGATCCCATGCTGAGGGCTCTCGGCGATGCCAACTGGCCGCTCTACGAGCAGCCGAACGAAGCCTGGTATCGGGTCGGCGACCAGGAATTCGGCCAGCGCGAATTCCTCGTCCAGGATCCGGACGGTTACCTCGTGCGCTTCGTCGAACGCCTGGGCATGCGCACGCCATCCTGACGCAAAGATTCGTCCAGTCCTGCCGCATCGCGCAATCAGGAGACACAATCGCGACGGTGCACGCTGCCCGGACCATTGAACTGATGCACGCTCTCTGTCGTGTGGGACGTAAGCTGCATTCGGCTCACGAGCCGAACTTGCTCAATTTCGCATTCGCCCGATTATCCTTGCGACCCTCTGTCAGCTGACGTGGTCGCGCGTTAGACGTGAAGCTCCCCCGCTTCACGCTCCGCGAGCACCTCGGCTCGCCGTTGCGCAGCCAACGGAGACCATCTCATGACCAAACCAAGCATCGTTTTCGCGCACGGCCTCTGGGCTGACGGATCGTGCTTCGGCAAGCTGATCCCGACGCTGCAAGCCGAAGGCCACGAGGTCCTGGCGAGCCAGCACGGGCTCGATTCACTCGCAACCGACGTCGCCTGCGTGACGGCGTGCTTTGGCCGTGTTCCCGGACCCGTGGTCCTCGTCGGCCACTCCTATGGCGGCACACTGATCACGCATGCCGGAACCGATCCGCGGGTCGCCGCGCTGGTCTACATCGCCGCGCTCGCGCCCGCTGCCGACGAAACTTCGCAGAGCCAGATTGCAAAATTTCCGACGACGCAGGTGTTCGGCCACATCGACGCGCCGGCGGGCCGTGTCTGGCTCAAGCCAAGCGGCCTGACGCACTTTGCCGGCGACCTGCCCGAAGCCGAGCAAAAGCTGGTCTACGCAACGCAAGGGGCGCCGGTTGCGGATCTCCTGACCCAGAAGGTCGATGGCACAGCGTGGACCTCGAAGCCGAGCTGGTACATCCTCGCCAGCAAGGACCAGACGGTTCACCCCGATCTGCAACACTTCGTCTCGAAGCGCATGAACGCCACCGTGACCGAAGTGCCTTCGTCCCACGTCCCCATGCTGTCGAAGCCGGATGTGGTGCTGGATGTGATCCGAAAGGCTGCGAATGCGGTCACAGCGAAGTAGCATCGGCTGACATACCATACCGAACCAAGGCAGATGACGTTGTCATTCTTCGGATCAGGTCCGGGCGGCGCGAGACCGCCCGGACCTTTTGTCCATCGCGAAAACGCCATGCCGATTTCTGCTTTTTCTAATATCGAATAATCCGATTGTAACAGCGCATATTATTCGTTTGTCAAAATCCTCCTTCTGCGTAGCCTGATCCCGCGCCATCGCCCGGCTGCCCGTAAAGGCCGCCCCCCGAGAACAGCGAGGCACCGGAGGATTGGATGACGACGACGCTCGACGCATCGGGAATGCCTGCACGTTCGCAGCTGCCCTTCCTTGATCGCGAGCACACGATCGCAAGGCCGGGCTACAGCCGATGGATGGTGCCGCCCGCGGCGCTTTGCGTGCATTTGTGCATCGGGCAGGCCTACGCCTTCAGCGTCTTCAACCTGCCGATGACCAAGCTGATCGGCGTCACCCAATCGGCATCCGGCGACTGGAAGCTCACCGAGCTCGGCTGGATTTTCTCCATCGCGATGGTGTTCCTCGGACTGTCGGCCGCAGTGTTCGGACGCTGGGTCGAGGAAGGCGGCCCGCGCAAGGCGATGTTCACCGCCGGCGTTGCCTGGGCGAGTGCGTTCCTGATCTCGGCCCTCGGCGTCTATCTCCACAATCTCTGGATCATCTATCTCGGCTACGGCGTGATCGGCGGCTGCGCGCTCGGCATCGGCTACATCTCCCCGGTTTCGACGCTCATGAAGTGGTTTCCCGACCGGCCGGGCATGGCCACCGGCATGGCGATCATGGGCTTTGGCGGCGGCGCGCTGATCGCCTCCCCCCTCTCCGTCTGGCTGATGAGCAAGTTTGCGACCACGAGCGACGTCGGCGTGCTCGGCGCCTTCATCACGCTCGGCTGTGTCTACTTCGTCTTCATGATGGTCGGCTCCGCCATCGTGCGCGTGCCGGCGCAGGGCTGGAAGCCGGAGGGTTATGTGCCGCCTGCGGCCGCCACCAAGCTGATGACCAGGAACGACGTGTTCGTCTACCAGGCGGTCAAGACGCCGCAGTTCTGGCTGATCTGGATCGTGCTGTTCTGCAACACCACCGCCGGCATCGGCGTGCTCGGCCAGGCCTCAGCGATGAGCCAGGAGATGTTCCCCGGCCATATCACCGCGGTGGCGGCCGCAGGTCTCGTCGGCCTGATGAGCCTGTTCAACATGGGCGGACGTTTCAGCTGGGCCTCGCTATCCGACTTCATCGGACGCAAGAGCACCTATTTCGTCTACATGGTGCTCGGAATCGCCCTCTACGTGACCGTGCCCTATGCCGGCGCGAGCGGCAATGTCGTGCTGTTCGTGCTGTGCTTCCTGATCATCGTCAGCATGTATGGCGGCGGCTTTTCCACCGTGCCGGCCTATCTGCGCGACATGTTCGGCACGCGCTATGTCGGCGCCATCCACGGCATCCTGCTGACGGCCTGGTCGATGGCCGGAATCGCCGGGCCTGTGCTGATCAACTACATCCGCGAATACAACGTCACGCATGGTGTGCCGAAGGCGCAGGCCTACAACACGACCATGTACATCATGGCCGGACTGCTCGTGGTCGGCTTCCTCGCCAACCTCTGCGTCCGTGCCGTCGACAAGCGTCATCACATGCAGGACGAGGACAATTCAGGTCTCGAGGCGGCGCGTGCTGCCTGACGTCCGGACGAACACAAGGAGGCGACCATGACCACGACATCACCGAGCGAAGCGTCATTCTCCCAATCGCTGCTGAGCTGGATCGCCTGGCGGGTATCCCGGACGATGGCGGCGATGCGGCCGGTGCATCGAGCCACCGAGATCGCGGCCGCAGCCGCGGCGAGCAACAATCCCTCGGGGGCCTGACATCATGCAGACCGCTCAGACGGCAAAGACCACCCCGCTGCAATTAGCGCTGGCCTGGAGCTTTGCGGGCATCCCCCTGCTCGCGGGCGTGATCCAGACCCTGCTTAACGCCATGAAGCTGTTTCAGTAGGCGGCGAATGCGTCCCACGAACAAGCGTGCAACGCTTCTCGGCGGCGCGCGACGGTTGATAACCGACGAAGGCTTCGCCATCACCGTGCTGGCCGCGGTGATCGCCGCTGCAGTTCTCGCCGTCGGCTTCGACGCGACTGCGGACATCGTTGTCGCGACGCTCGCACTTGGCGCGGTGACGGCGCTGGCCGAGACCCGCCTGCACCGGCGCGGATAGATCCAGTCAAACGGGCCGTCAGCGGCGCTTGCGCGCGCCACGCGCCGGCGTTTCCGTCACGCGCCGGGTCTGCTCGGCGGCGAGGTCGCGCATGATCGCTATCGCGCTCTGCACGTGGTCGTCGGGCTGGTCGACCGAATAGACGACATAGGCCGGCATCGAGAATTTCGGCGCTCCCACCACCAGGTGAAGCCGCCGCGCCTTCAGCAGCGGCTCGACGATCCGGTGCGCAAAATAGCCGGAGCCGCCGTTGGCGAGAACGTGCTGCAGCCCGAGCCAGCCGATGTTGGCGGTCAGCGCAGGCCCCGCGAAATTGGGAAAGACGGCACTGTGGCGGGCGTAGAATTCGGGCCCCCAGTCGACATAGACGTAGCCATCCTGCGGCTCCGGATCGCTCCTGGGATTGGTCGACACCAGCACGAGCTGCTCCTCGATCAGCAACTCGACCTTGAGGCCGGGGCGGCTTTGCGGGGTGTACATCACGCCGATGTCGATGCGTCCCTCGACCAGCCCCTGCATCAGTTCGGGCTCAAGGGCACTCTCGGCCCGGATGGAGATCTGCGGATTGGCCTCCTGCATGCGCGGTACCCAAAGCAGCAGGAACTCCTCCCACAGGCCGATGCGGCCGCCGACCACCAGCGCGCCGCTAAAGCCCTTGGGGAGGCCGACGTCGTGGCGGGCCTGCTCGACGGTGCGAACAAGCGTCGAGGCATGGCGTTGAAATTGCCGCCCCGCCACCGTAAGCGTCGCGCCTGCCTTGTTGCGCACGAACAGCGTGCAGCCGAGCAGCTCCTCGAGCGAGTGGATCCGCGTGCTGACGGTGGACTGGCTGACGTGAAGCCGGTCGGCGGCGGTGATGAAATTGCCGGTGGCAACCACCGTCAGGAATGTACGCGCGAGCTCGGTATCCACGGGCGCCCCTCACATCGATATTGTCGATATGAAGGGCGCTGCCTTGAAGGATGTCAAACAGAAGCAGTGCCGCTCAGCAGCCGAGCTTGTCGGCGACCCCGCCAAAATCCTTAGCGACGATGTCCCAGTTGCCGGTCGCCTCGAAATCGACCTTCTGGAGCGGGCCGTATTCGGTCGGCCGCGCCACGAACGCGGTCTTCAGCCCGTTCTTCTGGGCGGCGGCGAGATCGCCGTTGTGGGCGGCGACCATCATCACCTGCTCCGGCTTGAGGCCGAGCAGGCGCGCGGCGCCGAGATAGGTCTCGGGATCGGGCTTGTAGTGCTCGAACAGCTCGGCCGACATGATGAGATCCCACGGCAGGCCTGCGAACTTCGCCATGTTGGTGAGCAGCGCGACATTGCCGTTCGACAGCGGCGAGATCACGAATTTCGACTTCAGCCGTGTGAGGCCCGCGACACTGTCGGGCCAAGGATGCAGACGGTGCCAGCCCTTGGTGATGTAGTCGAGATCGGCCTCGGTCAAACCCTTGATCGCGAACTTCTCGACCAGCTTGTCCAGCGAGCGGCGGTGCAGGACGTCGAGGATGACATAGCCACGTTCGGGGTGCTTGCGCACGTCATCCATGGCGGCCGTGTACATGCCGCGCCAGCCGTCGACCAAAGCGGTCCAGTCGGCGGAGATGCCGCGGCCCTTGCCCCACCACATGAGGTCGGTGATCAGGCTGGTGCGCCAGTCCACGACGGTGCCGAACACGTCGAAGACCAGCGCTTTGACGGAGGAGAGATCGGACATGTGCGCTTCCTCTTTTGTTGTTCTTGTCATTCCGGGGGGCGCGTCAGCACCAACCCGGAATCCAGAAGTTATGGCGCGAGATTCCGGTTTCTCTGGGCCGCGCGCTTTGCGCGGTCCCGTCGCCCCGGAATGACGAAGCGCGTCAGCCCAGGTAAAACTTCTCCAACTGCCGGTGCTCGGCCTTGATGTAACGCACGGTGCCGGTGACGGAGCGCATCACGACCGTCTCGGTCTCGATCACGCCGTCCTTGCGGAACTTGACGCCCGACAGCAGCGAGCCGGTGGTGACGCCGGTGGCGGCGAACAGGCAGTCGCCGCGTGCCATATCCTCGATGCCGTAGATCATCTTGGGATCGTTGACGCCCATCTTGGCGGCGCGCTCGCGCTTCTCGTCCGAATCCAGGATCAGGCGGCACTGCATCTGGCCACCGATGCAGCGCAGCGCCACGGCCGCGAGCACGCCTTCCGGCGCGCCGCCGGTGCCGAGATACATGTCGACGCCGGTGTTATCGGGGTCGGCGCAGTGGATCACGCCGGCCACGTCGCCGTCGGTGATGAGGCGGACGGCGGCGCCGGTCGAGCGCACGCTCTCGATGATGCTGGCATGGCGCGGGCGGTCGAGCACGAGAACGGTGATGCCTTCCGGCTGGACACCCTTGGCCTTGGCGAGGCGGCGGACGTTGTCGGCGGGCGAGGCATCAATTTCGACAACACCCTTGTCGTAGCCGGGACCGATCGCGAGCTTCTCCATGTAGACGTCAGGAGCGTGCAGCAGCGTGCCGCCGTCGGCCATCGCCATGGTGGCAATCGAGCCCGGCATGTTCTTGGCGCACAGCGTGGTGCCTTCGAGCGGGTCGACCGCGATGTCGACCTGCGGGCCGGCGTTCATGCCAACCTTCTCGCCGATGAACAGCATCGGCGCCTCGTCGCGCTCGCCCTCGCCGATCACGATGGTGCCCTCGATCGGCAGCTTGTTGAGCTCGCGCCGCATGGCGTCCACCGCGGCCTGGTCGGCCGCCTTCTCGTTGCCGTGCCCGCGCAGCCGCGCCGAAGACACCGCCGCCCGCTCCGTCACCCGCACGATCTCCAGCGTGAGGATGCGCTCGAGCAACGCGTGCGGCGGGACTGAAATATGGGTCGACATCGGCTAACTCCTTCGGAACAGTTTTGGACGGAGATCTCCGTCCGCATCAACTCGTAACACCCACAGTTCGTTCGAACCGTGTCCTATTGTTTGAGCATGACCTTGCCGGAAAACCTCTTCACACTTTTCCGGGTCATGCTCAGTTCTTCTCGATCCGGATCACCTGCGGCCGTCCGCTGATCACCTTGTCCTTCTGCACGGCCGCGAGCGCGCGGCGCACGGCGTCCTCATGCGTCGCATAGGTGATCAGGATGACGGGCACGGGCACCGCCTTGCCGTTCGCCGGCGCAGCGCCGCCATTGGGATGACGCTGCACGATCGACTCGATCGAAATCTTCTGCTCCGCGAGCCGGGTCGCGATCGCGGCCGCTGTGCCCGGGAAATCGCGCGCCAGCAGGCGGATATAGTAGCCGCCCTCGTGCCGCTCCATCGGCGCCTTCTTGGTGTCGCGCAGATGCGAGATCGGCCGGCCGAACGGATTGGCGCGGATGCCGCGCGCAACGTCGGCGATGTCGGCGACGACGGCGGATGCGGTCGCAGCACCGCCGGCACCGGGGCCGACCAGCGTGATCGGAGGAATGCCCTCGCCATCGATCGTGACCGCATTGGTGACACCCATCACCTGCGCGATCGAGGAGGATTTTGGAACCATGGTCGGATGCACGCGCTGCTCGATGCCCTTGGCGGTGCGAACGGCAACACCGAGCAGCTTGAGCCGGTAACCGAGATCGTCGGCCGCGCGCAGATCTTCCGGCGCGATGGATGAGATACCTTCGACATACACCGCGCTTTGAGCAACTTTCGTGCCGAAGGCAAGGCTGGCGAGAATGGCAAGTTTTTGCGCGGTGTCGTGGCCATCGACGTCGAAGGACGGATTGGCCTCGGCGTAGCCGAGCCGCTGCGCATCCTTGAGGCATTCGGCAAAGGACAGGCCCTCCTGCTCCATCCGCGTCAGGATGTAATTGCAAGTGCCGTTGAGGATGCCGTAGACGCGGGTGACGCCGGTTCCGGCAAGCCCTTCACGTAACGTTTTGATGACAGGGATCGCGGCGCCGACCGCTGCCTCGAAATTCAGCGCGCCGCCGTGCTTTTCGGCGGCCTTGGCAAGCTTCAGGCCGTGCTTGGCGAGCAGCGCCTTGTTGGCGGTGACGACCGACTTGCCCGCATTCAGTGCCGCTTCGACCGCAGAGAGAGCGGGATCACCGGCGCCGCCCATCAGCTCGACGAAGCAGTCGATGCCGGGATGCGTGGCCAGTGCCATGGGGTCCCTGACCCATTCGATGCCGCGCAGATCGACGCCGCGCTTCTTCGCCTTCGAGCGCGCGGTGACGGCGACGACGCGAATGCCGCGGCCGCTGCGGCCCGCGAGCACGCGGGCCTGGGTCTCGATCAAACGGACAACTTCGGCGCCCACGGTGCCGAGCCCCGCTATGCCCACTTTCAGGGGTGCAACCATGATGCTTTAGAAAACCTGCCGAAGAGAAACTTAACGCCGATTGGCGAGCGGAACGACGTTGTGCAACGTTTCGATGCCGCTTTCAAGGAAGCGGCGCACGCCGCGCGCGGCCTGCCTGATCCGTTGCTCGTTTTCCACCATGGCGATGCGGACATATCCTTCACCGTGCTCGCCGAAGCCGACACCGGGCGAGACCGCGACGCCGGATTTCTCCACCATCAGGGTTGCGAACTGCATGCTGCCGACGCTGCGGAAGGCCTCCGGCAGCGGCACCCATGCGAACATCGAGGCTTCCGGTGGCGGGATCTCCCAGCCGGCGCGGCCGAATGACTCCACCAGCGCGTCGCGGCGCTTGCGGTAGGTGTCGCGCATCTCCTTGATGCAATCGTCGGGGCCGTTCAGCGCGGCGGTCGCGGCGACCTGCACCGGCGTGAAGGCGCCGTAGTCGAGGTAGGATTTGACGCGGGCGAGTGCTGCGATCACGCGGTCGTTGCCGACAGCAAAACCCATGCGCCAGCCGGCCATCGAATAGGTCTTCGACATCGAGGTGAACTCGACGGTGACGTCGATCGCGCCGGGCACCTGCAGCACCGAGGGCGGCGGGTTGTTCTCGTCGAAATAGACTTCGGCGTAAGCGAGATCGGACAGGATCAGGATCTCGTGCTTCTTCGCGAACGCGACGAGGTCCTTGTAGAAGTCGAGGCTCGCGACATAGGCGGTCGGGTTCGAAGGGTAGCAGACGACGAGCGCGAGCGGCTTCGGGATCGAATGCACGATCGCGCGTTCCACCGCCTCGAAGAATTGCGGCGTTGGCTCCGAGGGCACCGAGCGGATCACGCCGCCCGCCATCAGGAAGCCGAAGGCGTGAATCGGGTAGCTCGGGTTCGGGCAGAGGATGACGTCGCCGGGCGCGGTGATCGCCTGCGCCACATTGGCAAAGCCCTCCTTCGAACCCAGCGTCGCGACGACCTGGGTATCGGGGTTGAGCTTCACCCCGAAGCGGCGGGCGTAATAAGCGGCCTGGGCCCGGCGCAACCCGGGGATGCCGCGGGAGGCCGAGTAGCGGTCGGTGCGCGGCTTGCCCAGCGTCTCCTTGAGCTTCTCCAGCACATGCGCCGGCGCCGGCAGGTCCGGATTGCCCATGCCGAGGTCGATGATGTCGGCGCCTGCATTCCGCGCGGCCGCCTTGGCCCGGTTGACCTGCTCGAACACGTAAGGCGGAAGGCGGCGGATGCGGTAAAACTCTTCCATGGCTCTCTGGGCTCCGGGCAACCGGTCAGGACAGAATCGACCGGCCATGACAGCCGCTCGGGAAAGCTCTCGCCCCTTCGCGAAAATCACTCAAAATCAAACGCTTAGAGTAATATTCGACGGCAGGAGCTGAAGTCGTTCGCCCTGACTCTTGGCTGAACTGAGGTCTTTTAGCACGGCATGGCGGGGGCGCCAGCGATTACGCCGCGTTACTTGGCGTCTTTTGCGGCAACCGATTGGCGGTCGCGCGCGGCGGCCAGCTCGGCTTCGATCTTGGCGCGCTGGTCCGGCGGGATGATTGCCTGATCACGATCCGGTGGCAGATCGTGCACCGGTAGGTACGAGCCGGGCTCCCTGGGATGGGCCTGGGCGTCGGTGGGCGTATAGTCAGCCAGCTGACTCGAGCAGCCGCCCAAGGCAAGCGCCGCCATCAGCAGCGCGCCACAGATCGGCAGCGACTTTTGCAGGTCCCTCAACGCCAACACTTGGGAAATCCCCTACTCGTCCCAACGCAAGGCTGCCGGAGCTTAACCCGACAACCTGCCCAAGCTCAAACCATTGCTGCCCACAAATGGTACGAGCGAGAATACTTCCAAGGCCCACTGCGGAAGAGGTGCACGCTGATTGTGACAAAACCAAGGGGCTTTGTCGCAGTGCAGCACATGTTGGAGCTTGTTTAACGCCAAACATGCGAGCTTCGCGGTGACGAATACAGAATGAATCGTTACTGTTCTGCTCATGAGTACCGCCACGACCGACACGCCCAAACCCGAGACGAAGTTCGATGCGGAAGCCTTCGCGATGAATGTCGCGCGGGCGATGGAGAGCGGCGGCAAGGCGCTCGCCGCGTATCTGAAACCACGCGAGAGCGGCGACGTGCAGGATCGCCCGCCGGCCGAGCTTACGGAAGTGGTCAAGGCCTTCACGTCGGTCGCCCAATACTGGATGTCAGATACATCCCGCGCGTCCGATCTGCAGACCAAGCTCGCCAAGGATTATCTCGACCTCTGGGGCTCGGCGGCGCGCCGCATGGCTGGCCAGGACGCTTCACCCGCGATCGCGCCCTTGCCGCGCGACAAGCGCTTTGCCGATCCGGAATGGAAGTCGAACCAGTTCTTCGATTTCGTGATGCAGCTCTATCTGCTCACAGCCAAATGGGCGCAAGAGCTGGTGCACGACGCCGAGCTCGATCCGCAGACCCGCCGCAAGGCGGAGTTCTACGTCCAGCAGGTCACCAATGCGATCTCGCCGTCGAACTTCGTCCTGACCAATCCGGAAGTGCTGCGCGAGACGGTGGCGAGCAGCGGCGAAAATCTCGCACGCGGCCTGAAGATGCTGGCCGAGGACATCGCGGGCGGCAAGGGCATGCTGAAGATCCGCCAGTCCAATCCGGACAATCTCGTCGTCGGCGTCAACATGGCGACGACGCCGGGCAAGGTGATCTACCAGAACGAGATGATGCAGCTGATCCAGTATTCGCCGACCACGGAGAACGTGCTGCGCACGCCGCTCCTGATCGTGCCGCCCTGGATCAACAAGTTCTACATCCTCGATCTCAAGCCGGAGAAATCCTACATCAAGTGGTGCGTCGACCAGGGCATCACCGTGTTCGTGATCTCATGGGTCAATCCCGACAAGCGGCTCGGCAACAAGAGCTGGGAAGACTACATGAAGGAAGGCCCGCTCACGGCGATGGACGTGATCGAGAAGGTCACCGGCGAGTTGAAGGTGCACACCGCCGGCTATTGCGTCGGCGGCACCATGCTCGCGACCACGCTGGCCTGGCTCGCCGAGAAGCGCCGCCAGCGCGTGGCGTCGGCGACGTTCTTCGCGGCGCAGGTCGACTTCACCCATGCCGGCGATCTCCTCGTGTTCGTCGACGAGGATCAGATCGCGGCCCTCGAGCAGGACATGAAGGCGGCCGGCGTGCTCGAAGGCTCGAAGATGGCGATGGCCTTCAACATGCTGCGCTCCAACGATCTGATCTGGTCCTATGTCGTCAGCAACTATCTGAAGGGCCAGCAGCCGAGCGCGTTCGACCTCTTGCACTGGAATTCGGATGCGACGCGCATGACCGCGTCGAACCATTCCTATTACCTGCGCAATTGCTACCTGGAGAACCGGCTCTCCACCGGCACCATGGTGCTCGACAACACGCTGCTCGACCTCTCCAAGGTCAAGGTGCCGGTCTACAACCTCGCCACCCGCGAGGACCACATCGCGCCGGCCGAATCGGTGTTGTACGGCTCGCAGTTCTTCGGCGGCCCGGTGAAATACGTCCTGTCCGGCTCGGGCCACATCGCCGGCGTGGTCAACCCGCCCGCCTCGAACAAGTACCAGTACTGGACCAACGACAACGTCAAGGACGTCAACGTCGCCGAGTGGATGAAGGGCGCGGTGGAGCACAAGGGCTCGTGGTGGCCGGACTGGCGCGAATGGCTGGGCGGGCTCGATCCCGAGGAAGTCCCGGCGCGCGCGGTCGGCAGCGAGGCCCTGCCCCCGATCGAGGACGCGCCCGGCAGCTATGTCAGGGTTCGCGCCTAGCGGGATTTCTTTGCGCATGGCGCAATCCTGCGCGCTTGTATAATCTCGCGTTCAACACAGCGACGACAGAGGGGACCGGGTTATGACGCGCGAATTGTTCTGGCTGACACTGACGGTGATCCTGACCGGGATCCTCTGGATTCCCTACACCATCAACCGCTGCCAGGTTCGGGGGCTCAGTGGCGCCTTGGCCAATCCCTCGCGCGGCGACAAGCCGCAGGCGGAGTGGGCGAACCGCCTGATGTTCGCGCATGACAACGCCGTCGAAAACCTCGTGCTCTTCGCGCCGCTGGTGCTGATCCTGAACGCGATCGACTATTCCTCGAAATGGACCGTGCTCGCCTGTGCGGTCTATTTCTGGTCGCGTGTCGCGCATCTGATCGTCTATGCGCTCGGAATCCCGGTGTTCCGGACTCTCGCCTTCACCGTCGGCTTCCTCGCCCAGGCCGTGCTTGCGCTGGCAATCTTCAAGGTGCTCTAGAAATCGGGTCTCTTAGGGATCAGGCCCTGCGTACGACGAGGTTCAGCATGTTGGCTGGCGTCTCGTCGAAACTCTGGATCACGTTGGTGTCCGACGACAGCGTGATCCACGAACCTGCGCTCGCGTAAGTCATATCGAGCCACTCCCGCGAGACGTAGCTGTAGTAGCGCCCGAGGCTGTCGCGGCCATCGTCCTCACCCATCTTGTAGCTGGCGTAGAACACGCCTGATGGCTTGAGTGCACGGTGGATCTTTCCAAGGATGCCGGCGAGTTCGTCGCGTGGCACATGCAGCAGACAGGCGCTCGCCCAGACGCCGTCATAGGCCTCGTGCGCATCCAGCTGGTCGAACCGCATCGCCTCGACGGGATGACCAAGCCGGCGCGAGGCGATCTCGGCCATTTCGGGCGAGCCATCGGTCGCACGCACTGGAAAACCTTCGGCGAGCATCACTGCGGAATGATTGCCGGCACCGCAACCGAGCTCGAGGATCGCGCCTCCCGGCGGCAGCAGGGCGAGAAAGCCCCGCAACCGCGTCGATGCGGCCTTCGCCCAGCCGGCATAGGCCTCGGCGTTCTGCCGGTAGAATTGCAAGGTCGCTTCGTCCACCGCAGTACCTCGTGTCATGGAAACAGCGCGATCTGCTCCAACCCCGCCGTCTCGGGCAGCCCGAACATCAGGTTCATGTTCTGGATCGCCTGCCCGGCCGAACCCTTCACCAGATTGTCGAGCGTGGAAATCACGATCGCCCGGTTCTTGATGCGGTCGGCGACGACGCCGATCTGCACATAGTTGGAGCCGCGCACATTCTGGGTCTGCGGCAGCACGCCCTTCCTGGCGACATGCACGAAGGGCTCGTTGGCATAAGCCTGCTCCAGCGCGCTTCGCAGATCGTCCGGCGTCGCGCCGTTGAGCTTGACGTAGGAGGTGCAGAGTTCGCCGCGCGCCATCGGAATAAGATGCGGCGTGAAGTTGATCGTCACTGCGGAACCGGCGGCGACGCCGATCTCCTGCTCGATCTCGGGCGCGTGCCGGTGGGTGCCGACCGAATAGGGCGACAGCCCCTCGCCCGCCTCGCTGAACAACGTGTTCTGTTTCAGCCCGCGGCCGGCGCCGGTGACGCCCGATTTCGCGTCGATGACGATGTCGTCGACGTCGATCAGCTTGGCTTTCGCAAGCGGCACCAGCGCGAGCAGCGCCGCCGTGGGATAGCAGCCGGGACAGGCGACCAGCCGCGCCGACGTAATCTTCTCGCGATAGAATTCGGTGAGACCGTAGACCGCTTCGCCCTGCAGTTCGAGCGCCCGGTGCTCATGGCCGTACCACTGCGCATAGGTGCTCTTGTCCCGCAGCCTGAAATCGGCGGACATGTCGAGGACCTTGATTTTGGGATTTGCCTTGAGGACCGCGGCGATGATTTCCTGCGTGGTGCCGTGCGGCAGTCCGCAGAACACCGCATCGAGCTTGCTCCAGTCGACCTTTTCCCATTCCACGAGTTTCGGCAGGTCCAGCATGAAAAAATGCGGAAACACGTCGCCCATCGACTTGCCAGCATGGGTGTTGGCGGTGAGCGCGACGATCTCGGCATTCGGATGCCGGGCCAACAGGCGCACCGCATCGGCCCCGGTGTAACCGGAGGCGCCGAGAATGCCGATCTTCTTCGAGCTCATCACGCGTACCTTTCAGGCGTCATTTGATCGTCTTGCCGGGGTCGAAAGTCGCAGCGTCGCTTCGTCCACCGGGCTGGCCTCCCGAGCAACGTTCGATCAGCTATTGTCGGCAAGGCCCAACATCAGCCGCATGTTCTGCACGGCTGCGCCTGAGGCGCCCTTGCCGAGATTGTCGAGCCGCGCGACCAGCACCGCCTGGTGATATTTGTCGCTGGCGAAGACGTGGAGCTCGAGCGTGTTGGTCTCGTTGAGCGCCTCCGGCTCGAGCTTGCCGCCCTTGGTCGCCTCGTTCTGGAGCGGCATCACCGAGACATATTTCGAGCCGGCGTAACGCTTGGCCAGCGCGGCCTGAAGGTCCGCACCGCTGGGCTTGCCCGGCAGCGCGTCGAGCTGGAGCGGCACCGAGACCAGCATGCCCTGCCGGTAGTTGGCGACCGAGGGAATGAAGATCGGCCGCCGCGTCAGTTTCGAATAGAGCTGCATCTCCGGCAGATGCTTGTGCTCGAAGCCGAGGCCGTAGAGCTCGAAGGACGGCGCGCTGCCGTCTTCGAAGCTCGCGATCATCGACTTGCCGCCGCCGGAATAGCCGCTCACCGCGTTGACGGTGACGGGATAATCGGGCGGCAACAGACCGGCATCGACGATTGGCCGCAGCAGCGCGATCGCACCGGTCGGATAGCAGCCGGGATTGGAGACCTTCTTCGCGGCCTTGATCTTGCCGGCCTGGTCCGGCGTCAGTTCCGGAAAGCCGTAGGCCCAGTCGGGCGCGACCCGGTAGGCGGTGGAAGCGTCCAGCACCTTCGGCGCTGAAGCGCCCATGCTGTCGACCAGCGCCACTGTTTCCTTCGCGGCATCGTCAGGCAGGCAGAGGATGACGAGATCCACCTCCTCCATCAGCGCCTTCTTGGCCGCGGGGTCCTTGCGCTTGTCGTCGGCGATCGTCTTCACCGTGACGTCGCTCTGGAGCTTCAGCCGCTCATTGATGCCGAGCCCGGTGGTGCCGGAGCCGCCGTCGACGAAGACGGTGGCGGGCTTCTTGGCCGCGCCGGTGGTCGGGGCCTTGGTGGTTTCGGTGAGGCTCATGGCGCGCTCCTTTCGAGCATGTTGGTTTCGTTCGCGAAGGCCTCCGGCCTCACGTCCTGCATCAATTGTGCAATCTCTCTGGCGTCGGCTTCGGGTTGCGCACCGAGCGCGTTGGCGATCGCGGTGTAGTCGGCGTCCGATTTGTGCTGGTTGAGCTTGAAGCTGCCTTCGACCTCTTCAACCGTCATGACCAGACCCACGATCCCCTTCTTCAACGCTTCCAGCCGGCCTGCCGTCATCTTCGCCGATGTCCACGGCGCTTTCGGCAACAGCCAGCTCTCGAACTTGTCGCTCAGCGTGTCGATCTGCACCGCCAGCTGATCGTCTGACAAGAGGCGCACCGGCCCGCTCAGATGCACCGACTGGTAGAGCCAGGTCGGCACCTGATCCGGCGAGACGTACCAGTCGGGCGATACATAGGCATCGGGGCCGTTGACCGCGAGCAGCCAGGAGGTCGCGCCGTCCGCCAGCTTTAGCAGCGGATTGTGACGGGCGACATGAAAGGCGGCCTGCGGCGTGCCGTCAGCGGCGTAAGTCAGGTAGAACGGCAGTGGCGAGGCGACCGGCTTGTGGCCGTCGAAGGCGCACATCGTGCCGAAGCCGCGCTCCTCGGCGAATTTCAGGCTCGCGGCGCGGTCCTGCTTGAAAAAGGGTGGCGTGTACATCGTGGTCTCCTGCTGGGCCTCCTCGGGGGGCCGCCGGATCAGATCGCGCTGACAGGAGAGAGAGAATGCCGCGGATCGGATCCAGCGGCAAAGACGATGATCTCAAACGCGATCGACCGCCCAAACCGCTAAAGAGCGGCGGCGGCGACGGGCGAACAGGATGGTCGCGGCGTTGATCATGGCGCGCGGCTATAAGGCCAGAGGGTTCCAGGGTCAAGTCCAAATCGATGGGGCGCGACGGCTGCCGCCCCCGTGACGGCAGGATGCCGCACGGGTGTCATCGGGTCGCAGCGGAATTTCTCCTAAGCTTGGGGGTTCCCGAGAAAGAAAGGCGCCACAACCCCGCCGGTCCGCGCCTTTCGTTCGCAACCCAGCCCCAGGACATCGCCATGACCGAGATCACCCGTCGCGCAACGCTAGCCGGCGCCGCCGCCTCGGCGCTCCTGCCCTTCGTGAAGACCTCGCCCGCGAGCGCCGCCGCGCCCCCGGCCGCGACCCAGAATGCGAGCTTCTACCGCTACAATGTCGGCACCCACCAGATCACCGTGGTTTGCGACGGCGTCGCGACCGTCAACCTGACGGACAATTACGCGGCCGGCGCCAGCAAGGACGACATCAACAAGATCTTCGCCGAGAACCATCTGCCGACCGACAAGGTCACCCACACCTTCAATCCGGTCGTCGTCAACACCGGGCCGAAGCTCGTCGTGATCGATACCGGTCTCGGGCCCGACCAGTTCACGCAGACCAAGGGCAAGGTCGGCCAGTTCCACAACAACCTTGCGGCGGCCAGCATCGACCGCGCAGCAGTCGACACCGTCATCATCTCGCACTTCCACGGCGACCACATCAACGGCCTGCTCGCGGCCGAGAACAAGCCGGCCTTCCCCAACGCCGAGATCATGGTTCCGGCAGTGGAATGGAAGTTCTGGATGGATGACGGCGAGATGAGCAAGGGGACCGGCAATCCGATCCTCGAAAGCAACTTCAAGAATATCCGCCGCGTGTTCGATGCGCTCGGCCGCAAGGTCACGCAATACGAGTCCGGCAAGGAAGTCGCGCCCGGCATCACTTCGGTGGCGAGCCCGGGCCACACGCCGGGACACAACTCCTTCATCGTCGCGTCCGGAGCGGAAAAGGTCCTTGTGCAGGTCGACATCACCGCAGGCGCAGCGTTCCTGTTCGTGAAGCACCCCGAATGGAACATCGCCTCCGACGTCGACAAGCCGCTGGCGCAAGAGACGCGGCGCAAGCTCTACGACATGGCGATTGCCGAGAAGATGCCGATCCAGGCCTTCCATGCCGCCTTCCCAGGTCTCGTCCGCGTCGAGAAGGAGAAGGATGGTTCGGGCTATCGCTGGATTCCGTCGATCTGGAACGCCTCGCTTTAAGCTCTGCCGTATGCGCTGACCGGGCGGCCGAGCTGCCCGGTCAGATCACGCGCCAGATCCATTCCATGATCTTCGCGATCACGTCGCCGAACAGCAACAGCGCCGCGGACCAGACCAGCGCCGAGATGAAATTGGCGGCCTGAAAACTCCAATACGGCATCTCGAAAATGCCGGCTGCGAGCGGCACCGAGGCGCGCAAGGGGCCGAAGAAGCGGCCGATGAAGATGCTGGGCACGCCCCAGCTCCGCACGAAGGCTTCGCCCCTGGGCAGCAGTTCCGGGTAACGCGAGAGCGGCCACATTTGGGCGACCTGCTCCTTGTAGCGATAGCCGAACCAGTAGGAGACCCAGTCGCCGAGCGCAGCACCGATGCCGCCGGCGATCCAGACCGGATAGAAGCTGATGCCGCTGGCCCCGATCAGCGCGCCGATCGCAACCAGCGCCCCCCAGGCCGGGATCAGCAGCGAGATGAAGGCCAGCGACTCCCCGAAGGCGAGCAGGAACACGATCGGGGCCGCCCAAGCCTGGTGAGCGCGCACGAAATCGGCCAGCGCGTGCGCGTACTGCTCCATTCCAGATTGCCTTCCCGCCCCGTCACGGTCCTGTCAGATAAAAGGACTGGTAAGCCAAGGACTTGTGTGACATCAAGTCACAAAGCCGGGCCTGAGCCGGGCCCAGGTGTCAAATTGCCGGGAATTGGTGGGGCCTGCGGCGTAAAATCGCCGGGATTGGCTCCCACCCACACCCGCCGGGCGGACCTGCGGTGACCTTTGCAGGCCAGCCGTGGCATAGTCGGCCCAACCGATTCGCCGCCATCGCGGCCATCAAAGTGCATCAAAATATATGTCCAAGCAGTTGAAGCCAAAAGCAAAAGACGATTTTTTCGGCGGCGATGAGCCGAAGTCGCGCGCGCCCGCCAAGGCGGCCTCGCGCGGGACCGGCGGCGAAGCCGACTACACTGCGGCCGATATCGAGGTGCTCGAAGGCCTGGAACCGGTGCGCCGCCGGCCCGGCATGTATATCGGCGGCACCGATGAGAAGGCGCTGCATCACCTCTTCGCCGAAGTCATCGACAACTCGATGGACGAGGCTCTGGCCGGGCACGCAACCTTCATCGGAGTCGAGCTCAGCGCCGATGGGTTCCTGACCGTCACCGACAACGGCCGCGGCATCCCGATCGATCCGCATCCCAAATTCCCGAAGAAGTCTGCGCTCGAAGTCATCATGTGCACGCTGCATTCGGGCGGCAAGTTCGACTCCAAGGTCTACGAGACTTCCGGCGGTCTGCACGGTGTCGGCATCTCCGTGGTGAACGCCCTCTCCTCGCTGCTCGAGGTCGAGGTCGCACGCAGCCAGAAACTCTACCGCATGACGTTCGAGCGCGGGCACCCGAAGGGCAAGCTCGAGGATCTCGGCAAGATCAACAACCGCCGCGGCACCCGCGTGCGCTTCAAGCCCGACACCGACATCTTCGGCGCTAAGGCCGCATTCAAGCCGCAGCGCCTGTTCAAGATGACGCGCTCGAAGGCGTATCTGTTCGGCGGCGTCGAGATCCGCTGGAATTGCGCACCCGAGCTCTTGAAGGGCGTCGAGGATGTCCCGGCGGAAGCGACCTTCCACTTCCCCGGCGGCCTCAAGGATTACCTCGCCGCAGCGATCCACGCCGACACGCTGGTGCATCCCGACATCTTCTCCGGCAAATCGGGCCGCAACGGCGCGCATGGCGCCTGCGAATGGGCTGTCGCCTGGACCGCGGATGCCGACGGCTTCCTGTCCTCGTACACCAACACCGTGCCGACGCCCGATGGCGGCACGCACGAATCCGGCCTGCGTAGCGCGCTCCTGCGCGGCCTGAAGGATCACGCCGAGCGCGTCGGCCAGGGCAAGCGCGCGTCATCCATTACGTCGGAAGACGTGATGGTGGGCGCGGCCGTGATGCTCTCGGTGTTCGTGCGCGAGCCTGAATTCCAGGGCCAGACCAAGGATCGCCTCGCCACCGCCGAAGCGCAGCGCATCGTCGAACAGGCGATGAAGGATCCGTTCGACCACTGGCTGTCGGGCAATCCGAACATGGCCAACAGGCTGCTCGACTTCGTGATCGATCGCGCCGAGGAGCGGCTGCGCCGTCGCCAGGAAAAGGAAACGGCACGCAAGACCGCCGGCAAGAAGCTTCGCCTGCCCGGCAAGCTCGCCGACTGCACCGATGCCGGCACCGACGGCTCCGAGCTCTTCATCGTCGAGGGTGACTCGGCAGGCGGCAGCGCCAAGCAGGCCCGTGATCGCAAGACGCAAGCGGTGCTGCCGCTGCGCGGCAAGATCCTCAACGTCGCCTCGGCCGGCAAGGACAAGCTGACGGCGAACGCGCAGCTCTCCGACCTCGTGCAGGCGATCGGCTGCGGCCAGCTTTTGCAATATCGCGAAGAGGATCTGCGCTATCAGCGCATCATCATCATGACCGACGCCGACGTCGACGGCGCCCACATCGCCTCGCTCCTGATCACCTTCTTCTACCGGCAGATGCCGCGGCTGATCGACGAGGGCCACCTCTTCCTCGCGGTGCCGCCGCTCTACAAGCTGACCCATGGCTCGAAGTCCGTCTACGCACGCGACGACAAGCACAAGGAGACGCTGCTCAAGAGCGAGTTCAACGCCAACGCCAAGGTCGAGGTGAACCGCTTCAAAGGTCTCGGTGAGATGATGCCGGCGCAGCTCAAGGAAACCACCATGGATCCGCGCAAGCGGACGCTGCTCAAGGTGGTGCTGCTCGCCGACGACCGCGACACCACGGCGGATTCGGTGGAGCGCCTGATGGGCACCAAGGCCGAGGCGCGCTTCGCGTTCATCTCGGACAAGGCGGAGTTTGCGAGCGAGGAGCTGCTCGACGTCTGAGGCAGTCTTCCGACGTCACGCACAAAGTCCCGGCCTCGGCCGGGGCTTTTTTGTTTGCGGCTGCTCGCGGAGGCGCCCGACCAGACCGCGTCCGCTACCCGACTCATCTTGGGGCGGAACGACTCGGCCAACGACTCACCGGCGCCAAGGCTGAGGCAGGATTGCTACCATTTCGGACAGAGCCGGATTTGCTAACGAGAAGTTACCGGAATTCGATCTTCGGAAAATGACGCAACATATTGTAATAATAGAGCTATTTTTGATTTCGGCGATCACGCCCGGAATCCTCGCCGAGCGGCGTTTCCCGGCGACTGTGCCTGTCCGGCAACAGCATTTCGGTGGAAAGCGGCTATAGTCCGGGCATCAGATCACTCGGACTTCAGTGCGCTCGCGCCTGCCGGACAGACCAAAGCTTGGGGATTTTAAGATGAAGAAGATTTTGCTCGCACTCACCGCGGTTGCCGCGATGACCGGCTCGGCGTCGGCGGCCGATCTGGCTGCCCGTCCCTACGTGAAGGCCCCGCTTCCGGCGCCCGTCGCCAACTGGACCGGCTTCTACATCTTCGGCGGTGGTGGTGGTGGCCTCTCGAACTCCGATCAGTCCGTCCAGACCACGGTCGGCGCGGTTCCGCTGACGATCGGCCAGCGCCAGGGTGGCTCGGGCTGGTTCGGCACCGTCGGTCTCGGCTACGACTGGCAGTTCAACAGCACTTGGGTCGCCGGCGTGTTCGCTGACGGTCAGTTCGGCAGCATCCGTGGCACGGTTCAGGATCCCTTCTTCGGCATCACCGGCTCGCAGAAGCTGGAAGACTCCTGGGCCGCTGGTG
This sequence comes from Bradyrhizobium sp. LA2.1, assembly GCF_040547725.1. NCBI lineage: Bacteria > Pseudomonadati > Pseudomonadota > Alphaproteobacteria > Hyphomicrobiales > Nitrobacteraceae > Bradyrhizobium > Bradyrhizobium sp. LA2.1. The sequence goes on along the minus strand of NZ_JBEPQI010000014.1, from coordinate 148,768 downwards.
TGCGCCTCGGCTATCTGGTTGCTCCGAACGTTCTCTCCTACGTCAACGGCGGTTATTCCGGCGCTCACTTCGGCCAGACCAACTTCCTGACGCTGGCCGGCGTTCCCGCTGGTGCCCACCTCAACAGCTACAACCGCAATGGCTGGTTCGTCGGCGGCGGCGTCGAGAACAGCCTGAACATCTTCGGCATCTCTTCGCCCGGCTGGTTCATGAAGACCGAATATCGTTCGGCCTTCTACAACGCCAAGACCCAGGACGAACTGATCGACGGCACCAACCTCCCGACCGGCAACAGCATCCGCGCGAACAGCTGGAACCAGACGATCTCGACCTCGCTTGTCTACCGCTTCAACTGGACCGGTCCGGTCGTCGCGAAGTACTGATCTGATCTGAAATTCAGACGTCAAAGCCCCGGCATTGTCCGGGGCTTTTTCGTTGCGGCTTCTGTTTTGCGGAGTTCAAGGCTCGATACATCGAGAGCTCCGGTGCGCGGTGCCCCAGCGGGTCGTGCCAGTCCGGAGGCGTCGCCTCAAGCTCTGCGTTCCCAATTCATATGTACCTGACCGGCAACAGCTTTTTGGCTGGAACCGCCTATAGCTTGGTCATCCGATGACTCGAAGTTCAGCGCGCGCGCCGAACAGACCAAGGTTGGGATTTAATCATGAAGAAGTTTTTGCTCGCTCTGACGGCATTGGCGGCGATGACCGGTTCGGCCGCGGCGGCTGACCTTGGGGCCCGCCCCTATGTGAAGGCTCTGGCGCCCGCGCCCGTCCAAAGCTGGACCGGCTTCTACATCTTCGGCGGCGGCGGCGGCGGTCTGTGGTCCGCTGACAGCAACATCCAGAGCACTGGTGTTGCTGGAGGGTTCGGTGCCTTCGGACCGGCGGGCACCGCGATAACCCGCGATACGCGCCTGGGCGGCAGCGGCTGGTTTGGAACCGTCGGCGCCGGTTACGATTGGCAATTCAACGGCCGTTGGGTGGCCGGCGTCTTTGCTGACGGACAGTTCGGAGACATCAGTGGCTCGCTGACCGACCCCGCCTTCTGGCAAACGGAAGGCCGCCAAAAGCTTCGCACCAGCTACACGGCCGGCGCGCGGTTAGGCTATCTCGTTGCGCCCAATGTCCTGTCTTACGTCAACGCCGGTTACTCGGGTTCGGAATGGTCAGGCACGTCTCAGACGTTTCTGGGTGTGGGACCGGGCGCCAGTACCGCGACGCAGACGACCACTGGCTCCTTCCACCGCGATGGCTTTTTCGTTGGCGGTGGCGTCGAGAACAACCTCGACATTTTCGGAATTGCTGCGCCCGGCTGGTTCATGAAAACCGAATACCGTTCGGCGTACTATGACCGCATTTCCCGGCCCACGACGTTTGCTCCGGGCAATAATTTCGGCGCGCCGGCGGTGGGTCTGACGGGCACCGCAATTACCTTCAAGCCCTGGGTCCAGACCATCAGCACGTCGCTGGTCTACCGCTTCAACTGAAGCGCCCCAACTCCTGAGACAGGTCCTGATCCAGTCTGGTTAGACGTCAAAGCCCCGGCATCGTCCGGGGCTTTTTCGTTGCCGGATTGTCAGCGGCCGACGCTCGCCTTCAGAGATCGGTACGCCTCTCCAAGCCGGCTCTCGATCCCCGCCCAGTCGGCCTCGGCGATCGCCTCGCCCCGCGCATCGCGAAACGCCATGGCCTCTGCCCGCGCGATGCCGAACTGCCTGATGCCGGAATCGTCCGCGCTCTTGCCGTAGGTCAGCGCCGTCACGCGTGCGATGGTGAGGCCATAGTCGCGCGGGTCCGCCGCCTCGCGCCGCGCCTGCCACCAGTCAAGCTCGAGACGGGCGGCCTCGTGCGCGTCGAATGCCACAGGCGCGGCCGATGCAAAATCCCGGTAGTATCCAACGAGCGCTGGCAGGGCCGCATCGGCCTCCGGTCGTGACCGCGTCGGCTGGAACGTCCTGGCGGCCCCGGCGGCGCCGAGCGCGATCTGCAAGCTTCCTAGCGGCGAAAAGCCGAACTGCGTCCGCGTCGATTCGTAGAGATGATAGAACAGCGCGGCATAGCGCCTGTCGTAATAGTCGCGCCACATCGCGGTCTCGAGCCGCGCCATCTCGGCCGGATCGAACGCCCGCAGATCCGCACGCCGTGGAATGACGGCATAGGCCGCCACCAGTGCGGCCGCAGCCGCGATGCCAAGGGTGCTACCAAGGATCATCTTCCGCACGGACATGGATCCTCCCAGCGGCCCTGCATCCGCAGCCATTGTATCCAAACCGAAGCTACGGCTAGTCTGGCGGGAAGTTTTCGTGACAAGCGGCGATCGTTGATGCCGTAGGCCACGACAGAAGCAAACCAACGGGGAGGAATGCATGCGCAGATTTCTGCTGATCGCAGGCCTGTTTGCCCTTGCCGTCGGGCTGCTCTGGATCGGACAGGGAACGGGCACCGTCGCCTGGCCGCGGTCGAGCTTCATGGTCAACCAGTTGCAATGGGCCGGCTATGGCGCAGCCATGGCCGGCTTCGGACTGGTCCTGATCTGGCAGAGCAACCAATAGAAGAAACCAGGGAATACAAATATGACATCCAACCGGTTCGATCTCCGCGGCAAAGTCGCGATCGTCACAGGGGGCAATGGCGGCATCGGTCTTGGCCTCGCCCACGGACTCGCCGATGCCGGCGCCGATATCGCCGTGGTCGCACGTAACGAAACCAAGTCGGCCGCTGCCGTTGCCGATCTCAGAGAGCGCGGCGTGAAGGCGATTGCCGTCACCACCGACGTCACCGACAAGGCGGCGGTCGCGGCCATGATCGACCGCGTCGTCAAGGAGCTCGGCCGGATCGACATCCTCATCAACAATGCCGGCATGAGCATCCGCAAGCCGCCGCACGAGCTCGAGCTCGACGAGTGGAACAAGGTGATCGACACCAACCTCACCAGCGCTTTCGTGTGCTCGAAGCTGGCCTATCCGGCGCTGAAGGCGTCGGGCAACGGCAAGGTGATCAATATCGGCTCGATGATGTCGATCTTCGGCGCGAGCTTCGCCACCGCCTATGCGGCAAGCAAGGGCGGCATCGTGCAGTACACGCGCGCGTGCGCCAATGCGTGGGCGCCCGACAACATCCAGGTCAACGCCATCCTGCCGGGCTGGATCGACACCGACCTCACCCGCGGCGCGCGGCAGCAGGTCTCGGGACTGCATGAGCGCGTGCTGGCGCGAACGCCCGCGGGACGCTGGGGCGATATCGACGACTTCGCCGGCATCGCCGTGTTCCTCGCCTCGCCCGCCTCGAACTTCGTCACGGGCACTGCGATCCCCGTCGACGGTGGATTCTCCGTGATGGCGTAAGCTTGCCCCGCGGTCGACGAAAAAGCCCCGGCAGATGCCGGGGCTTTGAAAGCTCTCACGTTCGGAGAGATCAGTACCTTGCGACGACGGCCGAGGGATCGAAGCGGTAGTTGACGCCGACGCGCACCGCATCAACGACATGGCTGAACGATACGTCGCTGAGTCCGTGGGGCAGAAATAGGCAAGTGCTATTTACCTACTGCACCCTTATGCACCGTCACGGTCAGTTTCCGGAGATGACCATCCGCTGCGCCGTCCCGCCCGTGGCGACAACGACGCGCGAATCGGCAGAAAAAAGCCCCGGACGGAGCCGGGGCTTTCAGTTGTTGGCAGTACTTTTTTAGCTTCGGTCGTTTGTTGACGTGCTCAGTAGCGCGCGATGACCGGTGCGTCGAACTTGTAGCTCGCGCGCACGACGGCCCACTGGATGTCGCGCGGCTTGGCATCGAAGGTGTAGTTACCCGAGGTGCCGCCGAGCTGATAGGTCTGGCTGCCGAAGGCCGCGTAATTGTACTCGAGGCCGACGATCCAGTTGCGGGTGATGCCGTATTCCCAGCCGGCGCCGACGGTCCAGCCGTTGGCCCAGTGGGTCTGACCGCCCGAGCCGGTCGAGGGCGCAACGGTGTCGCTGACGTTGAGACGGTTGTTCACGCCGGCATAGCCGCCCTTGATGTAGAACAAATTGTTCTGCACGGCGAAGCCGGCGCGGCCGACGACGGTCGCGAGCACGTTGGCGCGCCAGGTGAAGATGTCGTCAGCGGCGCCGAAGGCGGTGTTGACGACCGTACCCTTGTTGTCGAGGCCGGAGATCGTGCCTTCCATGCCGAACACGTAGTTGTTGGCCTGCCAGTTGTAGCCGATCTGGGCGCCGCCCATGATGCCGGCGCCACGCTGGCGATAGCCCTGGCCCGGAACGAGATCGCCGAACGGCGCGCCGGTCCCGTTGTTGATGAACTGCTCGTTGGTCCATGCGCCACCGATGTGGCCGCCGACATAGAAACCGGTCCAGTTGAACAGCGGCTCCGCATAGGCGGGCGCCTTCATGTAGCGCGCACCGAGATCGGCGGCTGAAGCGGCGCCGGTCGAAACCAGAGCGGTCGTGCAGGCGAAGGCGGCAATCAATTTGTTACGCATGGTACACCCCGTGTCCTTTGATGGGTGCACGGTCACACGCAGGTCTTACTCAAATTTGAATCAAGAAAGTTAAGACGCCGGATTGGCAAGCGGCGCGACGTGAATCCGTTTGCGCTGTTGCGCGCACGCAACGCGCGGCGCGCGATTTAACGCCGCGTTATCCCTACCGACCTCCTGCACTACGACGCCGGCGCGGCCTTGGATTGCACGTGCTCGGGCCGCACGCCGAGCGCAATCAGGCGCGCCGGAATACCCTGGAGCCATGGCAGCGCAGTGATCAGGCGCACGACCAGCGGCACCTTCAGCGGCCGATCGCCGCCCTGCAGGGCGCCGCTGATGATGTTGTTCTGCACGATCACCTGCATGCGCTGCGTCATCCTCACCGGGAATTCGCGGCGTCGGCGCACGGCATCGAGTTCATTCTCGGTTGGGCAGCCGTGCCGAAGCTTGTCCGCCAGCAAATTGGCGGTCGCAACTGCATCCTGCACGGCGAGATTGACGCCGACGCCGCCGACCGGCGACATCGCATGCGCGGCATCGCCGATGAGAAGCAGGCCCGGCCGCGTCCAGCGCGCCAGGCGGTTGATCGCGACGGTGAGCAGCTTGACGTCGTCAAAGCCCTTCACATCGGCCATGCCGGATCGAAGGATCGGCGCCATGCGCACGACGTCGTCGAGCAGCGCCTGCAATCCCCTCGCCTTCACCGCCTCGTATTGTCCCTTCGCGATGACATAGGCGCACTGCCAATAGTCGCCGCGGTCGAACGTGACCATCATCTTTCCGGGCTCGATGCGCGCGAACAGGTTCTCGGTCTCGTCCGCCTTGCGGCCGACGCGGAACCACAGCACGTCCATCGGCGCGCCGATCTCCTCGACGCGGAGCCCCGCACGCTCGCGCACCGTCGAATGCCGGCCATCGCAGGCAATGGTGAGATCGGCTTCGATGTCGATCGGCCCATCCGGTGTCATCGCGCGCACGCCGGCGATGGTCTCGCCGCGACGGATCAGATCGACGGCTTCCGTATTCATCATCACCTTGAGCGAGGCGAAGCGCTGGCCGGCCTCACGCAGGAAATTCAGGAAGTCCCATTGCGGCATGAAGGCAATGAACGGGTACTTGGTGCGGAGCCGGCGGAGATCGGCGATCCGCACGGGCGTGCCGCCAAACAGGCCGTCCATCATCTGCAGGCGCTGGTGCGGCAGCTTCAGGAACCCATCGATCAGGCCGAGTTCGTCCATCACCTGGAGCGTCGAGGGATGCACGGTGTCGCCGCGAAAGTCGCGGAAGAAATCCCCATGCTTCTCCAGCACCACGACGTCGATGCCGGCGCGTCCCAGGAGATAGCCGAGCATCATGCCGGCCGGCCCGCCGCCGACGATGCAACATCGGGCTCTCACGGAGTGACGCACGGTGTGCTCTGGGGTATCAGATTCCGTCATCAACTGCTCGCTTACAACTTTAGTACTCTGTGCGGTGCAACAAGCCGGAATTGGTTTGCCGCAATGCCGAATGGCCAGTAGCGTTGCTGATAATTTCGATTGATTTCAGGATGATCCCGCGTTGCGCACCATACTGATAGTGCTTGGCATCTGGCTGCTGATCAACGTGCTTTTCGTCGTGATCATGCTGCCGCCGCGCAAGCCGCGGAAGCCGGATCCTCAGGACGCGGGCACACTCGCGCCGGCACGGATCGACCAGAACGGCTATCCGTTCGAGGAACAGGAGAAGGTCCTGCTTCGCCATGTGGTCATCTCGATCGCCATGGGCACGTTCTTCTCGCTTGCGCCGCCCTTGATGGAAGCAATCGACTCCATCAAGCGCTACATCGGGAAGCGTCGCGGCTAGTTTCCCGCGCCAACTGCGCTCGCCGCCCAACAATGGCAGACCGCTCAGTTGTTGCTGCGGTTCGCGGCCCGAAAACTCTTGATTTCCGACACGCTGCCATCGCGGTAGGTCAGTTCCACCGAGACGAACTGGGTAGCCGGGGCAAGCTTCATGTAGAGCGGCATGCCGGCACTGATCGCGCTGGGATCGCGCATGTCGCAGCCCGGCATCTTCAACACCTGGTTCGGAACGGCGGTGTCGATGCCGATGCGCACCTCGCGGATGGCGCAGCGGTAGGACACGAGGTGCGTGTAGTAGACGAGCAGCCCATTGAACTCGCGGAATGACAGCCAGCTCGTCGCTGTCATGTCGAGGATCTTGCGCTGGTCGCGGAAGAGACCTAACCCCTTGGCCTGTCACGACAAGTCAGTCATCTCAACCGCAAACGACCGTCGCGAACGGTCAAGGAGATGCAAGTGGCTAATAGAGGTGATGGCCTCGGCTATAGGTGGCTCTTGGACCACCGATCTTACCCTCATGAGGAATGGTGTCTGATCTGGCCCCTGTTCCGACATGCCAATGGACGCGGCGTCGTAGGTCTCAACGGAAAGACTTATCGTGCCCATCGGATGATGTGCCAACTTGCGCACGGCGAGCCACCGACCCCAGAGCATCAGGCAGCTCATAGCTGCGGCAATGGGCACTTGGGCTGTGTTAATCCAAAGCACCTCTCCTGGAAGACGGCCTCCGAAAATCTAATGGACTGCGCCGCCCACGGGACGCACCCCAAAAGCAGGTTCGGGGCAAAGGGTCAGTTTGACCCCTCCCAGATCGACGAGATCCGGGAACTGCTCAAAACTCACACCCACCGAGAGATTGCAGAGATGTTCGGGGCCAACCAGACCACGATCGGCAACATCGCAACCGGAAGATTTTACTCTGGGCCCAGGAAGATCAAATTCTGGACTCAAGAGGAGGATGACAAGATACGCGATTGCGTCAAGCGCGGCTTAAGCTTCCGCGAGATGGCGAAGGAAATTGGCAGACCGGAGGCGGGCGTTACCGGCAGGGCATATAGGTTGGGCCTCAAGTCGGGCCGGCCCGCAACAAGAGAGGATTACAGCTCTGTCCGGCGCTATCTGGCCGAGCGGCACTCTCTCGCGCTTCGACAGGGAGATTCCCGATGAAGCTCAAACAATACTGCGTCACCGTGATGGATCACTGGACCCCGATGCGGGAGTTCTGGACCTACCGCGGCGCTCTTGAATTTCGGGACATGCACCTTGGTTGCGCCCATCTGCATCAATGGTTCGGCGGGCGATGGGTTGAGGTGCTCGGTCCCCCAGTCAGGCAAGGCAAATGATCATGACACACGAAGAAGAGATCGAGGCGATCAAGCAAGCCACCTTCGACAAGTTCAAGGGCGCCAATCGCGTCTGGATCGTCGAGGATTACGGCAGCGGCTTCATGGTCCACGACTGGACGCCAGAAGGCGTTGCGCCGCCCATGAGCTACCCGACCCTGCGCAAGGCTGCATCCAGGCTCTTGCAGCTATTCGGGATCGGCCCGGTCGCGCCGCAGACCTGGCCGGAGGAAGCCTGCGTCGGGTCGATCACCACCGGCACAGATCAGTAGTCTGCCTTCAGGAGGATAAAATGTCGCTTCACCCGGTAGCCCTGACGATGCTTAAGGCGGTCCAAGTGGCCTACCCGGAGGCCGTCACCATCGCGCCCAAAGATGCGACGGACGAGACTGCCCTGAACCAACTCCGCGACGCTGAATATGTCGAGCTTTACGACATGTGGCCGAATGGAGATTGCCGCTGGCTGATCACGCCGCTCGGCAGATCCCGGCTTACGAATGGTCAGTTGGGAGGCGAGACGTGATAAAGTGGTTAGCTTTGTTCTTTGCGATGCTTGCGCTTTTTTGCGCCGCTGACGAACGTAAGGTGCGGTCAGAGTTTGATACCGTAGAAGCCAGAGTGAAGGCCTTGGAGCGCGCCCAATGCGTCATGATGGTGGTGCTGACGCCTGGGGGGCAATCTACAATTTGTGCCCCGAGCTTTTGACCGATCAGTTGTTATGACAACGAGGATGACATGAAAAAGATAGGAGTGTTCTTAATGGCTGCGTCTCTACTAAGCGCGTCGGCCGTGGCGCAATCAATGAGGCCGGCGCCTGAGGGCCTGAAGGACGATGCCGGCAACTCTTATGTTGACCGGAAAGCCCGCGCTTTCTTGATCCTGGCTCCAAAGATCGGCGAGGATAACGCTAACCTTGCCATCGCCCTGATCCTCAACGAGGGGCTTCAGATTGTCGGCGAACGGAAGCCGTAGTCTCACTTTCACAGTTGAGCAGGGAGTATTTATGATGCACTCGTTATCCGGCTTCTTGGTTGCGCTAAGCGCTGCCATGGGCTTAGGGGTTGGTCTTGTACACATTGGCTTTGCGCTGACTGAGCCGTATCCCCGAAACATTTGGGATTGGTATGTAGTGGCAATGGGGATCGGGATGTGTGTCATGGCCTTCCCGGCCGCTCTTGCGCTTGCGCGATCCTAAGCGAAGAGTCCCGATGAGAGAAGAACCCACCATGAGCGGCTGGATTGATGAGGTCGATGACGGCTGGGTTTATGGCCGATACGGCCCCGAGGGCCTAACCGGATTTGTCATGCACATTCTCGACGTACCGGAATGCCAGCGTGTGGACTTGCAGCCGGGAAGCTACTTCACGTTCGTCAACGGCAACTATCTGCTGCTGCACAAGACGATGTGGTCGTCCCACGCTCTGGAGCAGGCCGCAATCACGGCGCAGCGGCGCTACGAGGCATTGAGGTGGGACCGCCCCACAGTTGGGCAAGGAGTGAAAGTGAGGGAATGATGGATATTGATAAGATGCTGAGGGAGCGAGAGGCCGTCAGAGACCTCGAAACCATCCCCGTGACCAGGGGCCAGCTCGTGCAGCTTTTGGTCCGGCTGCACTTAGCTGAGGGGATGAACTACAAGCAGGCTGAGATTCACGCCCGAACGACGGTTGACGCCACGTTCGCACACTTGCGCATTCCCTGAGACATTCCCCATGACCGTCCGCATCGTCCCGCACAGCCCGAAGGGTATCCCCGACACGGGAAGCTTCGAGGTACGGTTCAGCGACGGGCGGGATTCGGTGTACTTCTATTGGGACGATAACGCCGGTCGCCGCGCGATCTCAGGCCATGTCGATCAGGAGACCGCCAAGAAGCAGGCGCAGGAGTTCGCGAGGAAGGAAAGCAAATGAGCATATCGAAGCAAAAATTCATCGCACAATATTGCAGGCGATCTGGTCTTCAGCAATATCAGAACGAGGACGGATATCGCGTCGATGGCTGCGAACCAGAGATCGCGGTGACATGCGATTGCGGCGAGGATCTGTGTCAGGGCTGGCAGATGATGAGCCAGCACACCTTCGATGCGTGGGAAAAGACCGCTCCGGGCCGCTTCAGAACGTCGTAATTGTCCCGCCCCCTGCCCCCGGCGTCTGACCACCACCAGGCAGGAAGTTCCTCGTCTTGATGGTCGAGGTGTTCGAGGCGAGCAGAGATGTGGCCGAGACCGCCGAGCGGCAGTTCTGTAGCCACATAACGGCGGTCGCCTGCGTCTGGAAATCGGTCGGGGTGGTCGCGCCGCCGTGGCTAACATCGCCGAGGCTGTCATGGGCATACGTCCCGAGGCACCACATCTGGTTGCCGTTGATCGGGATCACGTTGGCCCCGTAGTTCCCATAGTACTCACCGTTCACATCGATGCCGATCGCGTTGTCGTGCGATGTGAGGCCGTTGCACGATTGAACGGTGTCCCGGCCGTTGTTGTAGCCCTTGCAGTTGATCGTGAGGGTGAACAGCGCAGGCGTTCCGCCGGGCGTCCAGTGCGTGTTGAAGCCGTCCGCTTCGTTCTGGGAGCCGATGCAGTTGACCAGCGCAGCCAGCCCGGTCATGTAGTCGAGCTTCCAGCCGTTGACGTTCGTGGCGGAATCGCCGGCGTACTGAGCCCGGCAGTTGACCGCGATGAAGTTCATGGTGGCGGCGGCAGTACAAGCGACGGCAGCAGCCGTACCACCCTGGAACGCGAAGCCCTTGAGATAGACGTCTTTCGACGTCCCATCCTGCACGAAGTTCGGGGTGGCCTTCAGCAGCGCACGAGTGTTGGCGTTCGTCACCGCGTCGTTGTTGGTGCGATGCACGTAGATGTTTGTCGTAACCTGCGCCCACGAATTCGGGGTGCTGTTGCAGGTCGCTGCGTCCGCGACCTGGACCATGCGGAGGTAGTCGCCATTCGCATCCGTGGCGCTGACGTCGATGATCTGGGAGACGTTGGAGCGCGCGGCGACATAGCAGTTTGTGAAGGTCCCGTCAGGCGTCCCCGGCCAGGTCAGCGTAGATCCGATCCAGCATTCCACCGTGCCTCCGGTAGCCACATAGGCCGCCGGCTGTGTGTTGGGGACCGGCGTGCTGGTATTGGTGAAGCCGTTCTCTCGGGGATAGCCGCCAGTAATCGCCGCGACCGAGACGTTGAACGGCACAGCAGCGGCATTCCCGAGCTGCGTTGCCTTCCAGATCGACTTGACGGCTGTACCGAGGCTCGTTCCGTTCGCCGCGTCGCTGCCCGTGCTGCCGTTGACGAAATAGGTCGGGCCGGCGAGTGCCGCAGTGGCATAGGATTCAGGGACAAAGTTGGTCGTGAAGGCATAGGGGCCGGTCTGGCGGACGCTCAGGGGATATGTTGCAAACGGCCAGTTGAAGCCGGAGGGCGGCAAGGTGCTCGCTCCCCCAAGGACAGCGCCAGAGCGGCCGAAACCACCGCGAGCGCCCTCCCTTCCGATCCCGAAAGCATGAGCTTGGCCGATGCCAGCTAGGGCAGCAGCCCCCGTCAACAGTTCGCGACGGTTCATGTCAGGGCGCCGCGATAACAGAGACGGTTGCACCCGGTTGGACGCCCACATATTCCGGGCTGAGCGCCGGGAGGAGCATGCTCGAGGTCGTCGCGGTGCCGCCTCCCTTTATGGCACTTTGCACCTCGCAAACTACCCTGATAAATCGAGTCTGGCTGCCAAATGCCGCTGAGGTTTGTGCCGTTCCGCCGCTAAGATCCAAAGTCGATTGGTCCACGAGAGATGGCAACGCAGCGATTTGCGCGGGCACGCCTCCACTGTTTGTAGCGGCTAGCACGCCGAATTCCGAAATCCAGCATCTTGAAGCGGCATTGGCAGCGGTTGCGAACAGCGCAAAGAGGGCCGCCGCAAGAATCGACTTACGAAGCATTGGTAGTCTCCAGTTGTGAAGGATCGGGCTAGAGCCCGCAGCGACGCCGGACCTCGGCGATTTGTGATTTGGTGTAACCGTTCTTTTCCGCCAGCTTTTCAGCCTCAGCGGAGCTGCCGGCGTAGGCGATGAAGGCCCGTGCCTTCCAGCATGGGATTTGTTCGGAAGACCATGCCGGGCGCGTCGTGAGCAGGATCATGACGGCGATGAGAACGAAGATTGCGGAAGCCATCAGCATGAGGAATGCTGTGGTGCATCGCTTTACGTGCGGCATCCGCTAGCGCTTATATTCGCCGTCGACATTGCCGCGGCGTGGCTCCTGTATGAACCCCTCCCCGCGCCGAAGTTCGTCGTACCACTTCATCAAGAGGTCAATCTTCATCTCTTGGATGGCAATTTTCTGAAGCGTGTCACTGAACGCCTTGAACTCGGTCTTCATTTCAGTGAACTCTTTCGAGAGGGCATTAAGCGTCATCTGATCGCCGGCCTCTTTGCCGCCTCTGTTGTACAGGAAGGCGGCGGCCACCATGATCGCCCCTCCCATCGTGAGGATGTCGCCAAGCTTCACCGTCCATTCGAAAGTCAGTCCCATTCCGTTAAGCTCCTAGAAATCCGCCGATTGCTAGGATTGCCCCAGCCTGTGCTATGGTGTCCGCCACAGCGCGGGTTAGGCTCGTTGAGGCGGTTGCCGCCGTCTCAGCGGGCCGCTTACTTATTTCTTGGACGCCGCCGCGATAGCATCCGCCTTCGCGTGCAAGTTCCGCGAAAGTGTGTTGGCGTCGATGACGAGCGCCTGGATTTTCTCGCGTCCGAACCAGATGAGCGCCCCGCCGGCAACGAAGCCGGGAATGCCTGCAAACCAAACCATCTCAAGTTCCTTTCGTTGTGATCGTGGGCTGAGTGACGGCCAGCGTGGCCGCCATTTGCTGCTTCCCTCGGAGCATCATCCGGTCGCCGAACCAGAAGCCGATGATCGCGCCGAACATGGCCTGTGTTTCGGCGGGCCAAAGCAGCTTGACGAGCTGCCCGAGGTCATAGCCGCTGTTCACTCCATAGATGAACAGGCATACTTCTAGCGTGAGCCACAGATGGAAGAAAACAAGGGTAATGTAGGGCCGAACGAACACGGCCAGCGCATCCACAAACTTGTTGCCAGAAGCGCCGTTACCAAAATTGTAAATAGCGTCTGCCTGTCGAATATCAGCCTGAGCGTTAGCGAGATCGACCTGTAGAGCCACGCCTTCCTTCTGAGCCTGGCGCTGCTCTTGGGCCATTGCGAGCTGGTGAGCATTGGTCTCTTTCAACGTGAGCCATTGGATAATCGCAGGGACCATGCCAGCGAGCGCGCCAAGGATGGCCGGGAGAGCGGCGAGAAAAGCGATCATGACTTGTTCGCCAAATTCTGGATCGCTTGATCTTTAGACGCCGAACCGGACGACGACCCAATCCAGTAACCAACGACCGCCGTAAAATTGGTGGCAAGAGCGCCCAGAAGGATGGAGAGAATTTCCGGCACGGCCGCGCCATCAAGCTTGCGCGTCATATAAAGAACGGTGACGCCAATAAATCCGACGACGACAACCGCCGAAACTACCACCCTGCCCCAGTCGTTGAGCATCAATGCACCTTTGGTTTGAAGAGATCCAAGACCCTGCCCCAGAAGGTCGGAGCGAGGTCTGCATGTGCCTGCGTGCCGGGAGGCGGCAGGACGATATCAGGCGGGACAGGCATGGTCGGAACCGGCTTGCCGGCTGCAAGCGCCTTGTCGAGCGCGGCGAACGTCTCCGGCCCGACCAAACCATCCACACCGATGCCAGCCGCTAGCTGGAACGCGCGGACGGCATTCCTCGTGGATGGCCCCACGATGCCATCGAGAGCCAGCTTCGGGCTCGCTCCCAGCCGGTTGAGGCTGTTCTGAAGCCACATGCCGTCCCGCACGGGCTCCTTGGCGGGTTCGATCGGCCGGGGCTGGATCTGCGGCGCCGGGCCATCGAACTTGATCGACGGGTCGAGCTCCATCATGACCATGATCAGGCCGGCGACGCCGAGTTGAGCATCTACCTTGTTCGGGTCATAGACGCCGTCCGCGACGTATTTTCCCGATTTGTATTGATCGGTCCCGCTCCAGACGTAGGCCGATGGCACGCCCTTGTTGGCATAGCCGACGCCGTTGAACCGCTCCAGGTTCGTGAGCATACCGCCAATGCTCCAGTCCTTCAGCCGGGCTGCGTAGGGCGAGCACTTGACCAGAGCGTCTACAGCGGCGTCCTCGAACGACTGGAACGGTCCCCTGCCAGCCGGAATGTGCGTCGAGACCCGGTTCCACGGATCGCCCTGCGCAAGGCTTCGACTAAAGTCCTGTGAGGACTCCCGATAGTGGCTGACCGCGATGAAGACCCACGCGATGTCAGGCATGCCGGCGGAACGGGCGATGGCGAGATAGCGGCCCTTGTTCGCTACAGCCACCCTCGCGGGTTTCGTGAACTCAGCTTCGCGGGTCAGTTTGGCTTTCGCCCAGCGATCGGCGTTCGCCCGTGTGAGAGCGTTGAGGTCTACCATTGGATTTCCATAGAAAAAGCCGCCCGAAAGGCGGCTTGGGTTGCTCAATTAAAGGTGGTAGGAGTCCCGGCGATGGAGACATTCCTAAATATCGCCATTCCGCTCGGTTTCCTGGTCGCCCTTGGCTCGTGGCACTATCAGCACATCCGCAACGGCCGCTGGCACGAGTACACGTCCATCCCGCGCGGCACGGTGATGCGTCGCCGCCGGCCTGACGGGACATGGGAATACAGGTCTCTAACAGACGCCGAAGATGTCGAACGGCAGGGCTTCAAGCCCTAGTCTACCATGGGTTGACTCTGCTAGGGGTTGCGGTGGTAAGAATTGCCCATGATCAGGGCAGTCCTATTGATTTTTGCTATCGTCACCGCTCCGGCCGCTGCACAAGACCACGCAGAAGTCAGATCGTTTGTTATCAAGAGCCAACTGGCTCAGGCCGGCGATGATCCGGTCGTCCTCATCGGAGACAGCATCACCGAAAGTGCGCTCCTTCCCGCCGAAGTCTGCGGTCACGCCCTCATCAACGCTGGAGTTGGTGGAGCTACCGTGAACTCATACCTGCGCGCGATCATAAGAGGAATCCCGCCATTCAAGGCTTCTGTTATCGTGGTCGCACTTGGCACGAACGATGCGCTGGCATCTAACGCAAACCTCAGCGAAGACTATGAGCGCTTCATTGATATTCTCGGCTCATACTCTGGGACAATCTTACTTGCCGGGCTTCCCAGCGTAGGCGAGCGGTTCGATCAGGGCATCCGATTGATCGCGAAACGCAAGGGGCTTTCATTTATCGACCTGCGGCCAGGTGGCGAAGCCTCAACTATCGACGGCATTCACTTATCGCCCGAAGGATACAAGCCTTGGATGAGCGCAATGATTGGCAGTATCCGTCACGCCATGCACTGCTAGAACGGCGCACCTGTTGCAGTCATCTTGGTCTTGTACTGCGTTGCCACAGCGGTCTGGCCCGACGTACTGAAATGCGTGCTATCTGCCTGCAAATTCGACCCGGTGGCCGTGATTGCATCAATGTCGCCACCATCAAAGATGGTCACGTTATCGATAAGCGCAGATTGCGCGGCCCTTATGGTTGCACTGGTGCCGCCGCTCAGTCGCGAATATTGCGGGATAAAAATCCGCCCAGAAAAACCGGCGCCAAGCGCTCTCGCGATGGATTGGGTAATGCTCGCCTGAAACGACGCCTGAGATGTTCCTGCACCAGTATCGTTTGCTCCTATCTGGAACAACAGAGCGAATGTGCAATTCGTTGTGCTTGGCGTAATCCCTCTGGCTGCGAGCCGGGCCATCGCGACCGGGATTCTGTTGTATAGGGCGCCACCAGCAGCCCACATCGCGGCGGTTGAACCGCCAACAGCGAGCGGGACCACGATCACGCGATCGAACGTTCCGGCGGTGATAAACTTGTCGGCTACCTGCGCGGAAATCCCACCGGAACCGTAGGCGGGGAAGTATGTCGCGCTAAGCATCGGATCTGACGATCCGTAGATTGCCCCGTTGTAGACGTTAAGATTGTCATTGGTGCTAGTGTTGACGACCGAGTAAGCAGACGGCCCAACCGACGCCATATTGCTGTCGCCAGCAGTGATGAGGATCAGGTTTTTCTTGCTCGTATCGACGCTTTGCAGAGAGCGCAGTGTTCTCGCGCTTGTGTCTGAGTATCCGGCGTTGTTATTCCAGGCGTCAGCCCTGGAGTTCTCCGTTAGGACAAACGGATCGTTAGACAATGCGCTGCGCTGTTGAGCGCTACACAGTTGAGGGACAAGGCATAGTGCCGCGACAATCAAGAACCTCATTTACATACCCATGCAGGCACGAAGCGTCATGAAGTTCTGGGCGAAATAGGTCGTCCCGTTGACACCATCGCCATATTCTATTGCTGCGATGAAGTTTGCTCCCAGCCTTCCGCCGTAGGTGATGTTGGCGTTGATTGAGGCGTTGAATAGAGACACCGTGGGATTGATTAGCTGGACTTGCTTATCTACCGTTGATGTCGAGTTGAGCGCGATACCAACATATGCGAGGGCCCCCGAGGCAGAGGCCGGACGGGCTAATATGGTCTGTGATGCATCGACCGACCCGGATGCAAGGCCAGACATGAAATTGAACTGGTTTACCGAACTGTTGTTCGCTTGCCGTGGCGTCGCAACTCCATAAACCCAGCTAGCCGTTGAGTCGGAGCTTGCGCTGCAAATCTGTGCTTGGTTGTATGCGTTCCACAGGTAGAACGTGCCTGCCGTTCCCTGCGAGCCATAGGTAAAGCTCACCTGACCAGCAGAGCCCGTACGGGATGATCCGACATAGGTGCATTGATGAACAGCACAGGTGAACGTCGTGGTATTGTTGTAGCGGCACGTCATCGAGTTTTTGTTCGTCAACAGGCCGTCGAGGTTTTCAAGGTCTGTCGATCCAGCCCCAGTGCCGCGCGTGCTTGCGCCAACTGTATTTGACCCAGCAACGGCTCCTGCCGACCAATCAGGCCCGGAGCACAGCCGCAGCGTTCCGGAGTCTAGGCCGACAAACCAGTCATAGTTGGAACTTGCCGCCCAATTTGACCCGAGGGCGGCGGAGAGTTCACATGCGCCGGCGGTGCCGGCGGCGCAGAGCTGACGGACAACAACAGCAGAACCATTGTAGATTGGGACGCTTTTCCCTGCCGCAGTGGAGGTATAGTAGACCGTCGTTGCCGCAGTGACTGACGTCGCCATGACTGGTGTGTTGCTTGTTAAGGTGAGGCGGCCCTGCGGAGACGGCCACTGCACCATTGCTCCGGTCTCGGTATTCAGCGATGAGACGCCGCTACCGCCACCGCCAAGAGAGGCGACGGTCGCCTTCTTCCAAGCACCCGAGGCGGCTTGGTCGGATAGCATCACGTAGTCGCCGACGCCAGGACTGGCCTTGGTGGTAAGCGCCGCCATATCGACAGCAGTCGGGCTTGCAGCGCTGCCCGTGTTGTTGCCGAGGAAGGTGTACGCGCCCTGCGTCGTTAGGCCAGCAGGAGGCAACCCCGTCGCGTTCGTGAGCGTGGCAGAAGACGGAGTTCCGAGCGCTCCACCCTGAAAGTAGGCGAGCCCCGTTCCCGTCTCGTCGGTCAGGGCCGCGCGCAGGT
Organism: Bradyrhizobium sp. LA2.1; assembly: GCF_040547725.1. Taxonomy (NCBI): domain Bacteria; kingdom Pseudomonadati; phylum Pseudomonadota; class Alphaproteobacteria; order Hyphomicrobiales; family Nitrobacteraceae; genus Bradyrhizobium; species Bradyrhizobium sp. LA2.1. The sequence continues at coordinate 131,488 of NZ_JBEPQI010000014.1, read as the reverse complement.
TGGCGCTGGAGGGAGTTGCAAGCCATGTCGCGACGCCAGTCCCGAGCCCCGTCACACTGCCAATTGCAGGCGTGCAGGTTGTGGCAGACGCCGCAGTGATCAGGCCCTTGGCGTTGACGGTGATCGCCGTGCAGTTCGTTGCAGAGCCGAACGAGCCGACGTTCGAATTGACCGTTGCCAGCGTAACGGCGCCGGCCGCCGACAAAGTGACGTCGCCCGTGATCGTCTTACAAATGGGGTCAGCCGCAGACTGGCCAACCGCGAGCTGTGCCGAGCCGCACAAAAGCGAGGTGTAGCCCGTGGTGCCGGCGCCCTTCCCAAGCACGAATGCATGGTTGGTTACTGTGCCAGCGTTCTGAGCGTGCGCGGAGGCAATAAAAATGGCCGCCGAAGCGACCGCAACAAGTCTATGCAGATATTTCATATGACGTAGCCAACTCCCGCAATCGGCCGCAGGAACACGCTTCCCGTGTCACCCGCGATTGTCCAACTCGATTGACCTTGGATCTTTTCTGCCCCAGCAGGGACGATGGTGATGTTGTTTGTACCGGCGTCGCCCTTCCAATCCGCGATAAGCACTGGGCAGCTTTTGCTCGCCGCTGCCGGAAGATTGAGAGTGATGGCTGCTCCGGACGTTTGATCCACCCTCACGATGCCGGCATTGGTGACGACTGCGACAGGTCCCGCCGCCGTGATATGCTGTTCAACTTGAGTTACGCTGTTGACTGCTATTGAAAGTGTCGTGACCTTGTAGGTACCAGAGACAGCGTCTAGAACAGCAATAAAGGTTTCGGCTGGATCGCTAAAGGCTGCTGGATCAAGCTTCGTGTAGTCGATACCAAATGTGTATTTGCCGTTAGCCCTGACGATCGTAATGAAGTTTTCGACATCGATGTTTGCAGGGAAGCGAACATCCATCTTCCCCTTGACGGTCGACTTCGGAAGAACCTTTATCTTCAGGACAGGAATGGTCACAGCCGCGCAACCCCGCTCACGATGGCCAGAGATCCAGTAAACAGAGAGATCGTCTCACCATTCAGCGAGTAGACGCCGCCGATCTGGTAGGTGCCGGGGCAAAGGCATTCCATCGTCGAGGCGGGAACGTCGAGTTCGAAAATGCCCGTGCTCACGATTGCAATAAGGCCGTTGCCTGTAGACGCCTGGATACGCCGGCAGCCGTCGAAATCCTTCACATCGATCTCGATGCTTGCGCCCGTGAAATCGATCAGGTCGCCGCTGTCCGCATCGTTGAACTGGAATTGTGTTTTCCAGTCCGCGTTGTTGGTCGCGGAAGAGTTGAGGGTGATGCTCATGGTCAGAGCTTCACGTAGTAGGTCATGAGCATCGCCGGGGACATCGTGTCGTGTACCACGCCGCTAGTGTTGTTCGACGTGACGGTGCCTGATGCGCTAGCGGATTGGGTTAGAACAGTTGCGCCAGTCCCTTGAGCTAACCAAGCGGTTGCACCGCCGGTTCCGCTACTGAAAGGACTTGATTGAGAATTGGAGGTTATGAAAGCCAGCGCAGCATTTGTTGTGCCGGCAACTGGTAGTGTGCCGCTCGACGTGATCCCCGTTGGGAGTTGGGCAAGCGTCAGCCCATGTACTTCGGCACCGCCCTTGAACCCGAGCGTATTGCTGTTTGTCTGGAACGAGCCGGACCCGGAGCCCAAGATCCCGGCGAGGCTGTTACCCATCCCGTCAAGGCCAGCAATGACGCGGCCTCGCATGTCGGGAAGGGCGATCGTCTTGTTTGCAGCCCAATCCGCTGCACCAGATGCGCCGCGCCCGCCGCTTACGGCCAAGTTGGCATCGGCGCCCCAGAGATACTGGAATAGCGACTGGCAGTCCGCGTTCGCCCGCTCGGTTGCCCCAGAGGTTGCCGAGCCGATCGTGCGCCCATTGGCCCGAACGAAGCCAGAAAGGACGCCAGTACCGTATGAGACCTTGAGATCTCCTGTTTGAAGGATCGTCGTCGGATCGACTGGAGAGCCGCCGCCCCCACCGGACGAAGCGCCAACCACCAAGAGGCCGTCTTGGTTGAAGATCTGAACGCCGTTCTTGTCGGTCAGGCGAAGCTTGATCGACCCGTCAGCGACAAACCACTGTCCTAACCGGCCGGCGGCGTCGCACGTCATCGGGTTCGGCTGGAGCAGCGTTAAACTGCTATCCTGATAGGCATTCTGCGGGGTCGAGACCGTGCCGGCCTGGATCACGTAGAGCTTGCAGCCGGGGGCGAGTTTCCCCGTCAAATCGAACTGCGGCACCAGGGAAAAGCCGGGGACGGTCCCAGCGCCCTGTGCTACACTGGCCAGCGCAAACAGCCCCGCAAAAGCGAGGCAGAGACGTTTGATCATGTGGGTAGGCCCTATAAAATGCTGACAGCTATAGCGGTTGGATTGCCGGCCCTATTGGTCGGATCGGTCATTTTCTCGGTCGTCCGCAAGCTTCGCGGTGGGAATCTATATGACCCCGGTCCCAGGTCTCTGCGGGAATTCATCCAGCAAAAACGGACCATCATTCACCCTGACGAGTAGATTGAAGGTCACGCAGAAGGTTCGCGATCGAAGCCTTCATGTTCGGCTCATTGATGTTGTTCGAAAGATTGCGCGCTGCCACCGCGACACCAGACAAAGTCCTTGGATTGCTGTTAGCTTGGTAGTTCGCGAAAGCCTGCCCGAATTTCTCCGTTGAGCTTGCGAGCGGCGCTCGCATCCGGATTGCCTCAGACAGTCGCTCAGCCTGCTTCAAGGTCATCCGGTTCGAGAGCAGTTTGAGAGCAAATCCAGCGGCCGGCGCAAGGCCACCAGATGGAATGCCGGTAACTACGGCGCCAAGGCCGCCCCCCCCACCCAACAGGTTCCCCGTAGCCCGCAACGCGTTTTGTGTCTTGCTGCCTTCGGCGATCTTTCTCGCGTCGGCCACCTCACTTGGCGTCAAGCCTCGCGCCTCACGCTCGTCGATTGCGATCTTACCCATTTGGCTACGAATGCGGTTCTCGACGTTCATTCCAGAATTGGACACATCAGCCTGCATTTCTGCCTTGGCGATGCGCTTGTCCATCTTTTCTGCTTGCTTTGCAGCAGCCCAATTACCGCGGGCCTCCTCAAGCCGCGCGGAGGCAGCAGCAGCGTCACCCTTCAGGATATCAGTGCGCGGAATCTTGGGAACAAAGTCGTCGAGATGATCGATTGCGAAAGTAGCAGCCGCTTTCTCCGTTGGATCAGTCGATCCAGCGAGTTTTCCCAGCGTTTTTCGCAGGCTGTTAACGTTCTGGCCCGTTACCGTCGCACCTTGCGGAAAATTCTGCACGCGCTGAAGCAGCGCGAAAGTCTTTGGTGCAACGATGTCGTCAAAACCTTCGCTGTTGAGCGCAATCTGTGTCCGATCCGAGTAGCCCTTCAGAGCGCCAGGCTTAAACTCAAGCCCGACCACTTCAGGCGACGAATATGCCGCATTCGAAGCCGCTTTTAGCTCTTGAATGGTCGGCGTCGCCACAGCGGGAGCTCTCGGCGCCGCCGCTCGCGCTCCAGATAACGCGAGGTCAACATCGCCCTTTGCCGTCTCGTAAACGGCATTCGGGTCTGGGTGCTGAGCCTGCCCCCCCATCTTCTCCGAGATGGGGTTAACGACGTTCTCGCCGAAGCCCTGCACGGCGTCAGCCATCAAGTGGCCGCCAATCGACCTGGCAGCCCCGGTGATGGGCGAAGCCACAAGGGCAGGAATGCTGATCAGCCCCCGCGCAAGATCGCCCGATCTCTCCAGAAAACCGCGAGTGCCTTGACCGGAAGGTGTAAGACCCTTCTTCATGGCGTCAATATTTTCAGAGGCAGCATTGCTGATCTCTGTCGGTACATCGGCTATGGCTGCTGGCAAATTCGACTTCTGAGGAACTAGGTCTTCAAAACTCAAATCCCCGCTACCGGCCGCAGTTGGGGACGAGCGAGACGGGATAAGGTCCGAGAAATCGAGATCAGACATTACAGCTTCGTCGGGTCAAATCCCGCCTTCTGAAGCCGCTGCATGACCGCATCGCGCGGAGCGCCCTTTGAGATTGCATCGCGGGCTTTTTCATAGGGGTCTGGTGCTGCCGCCTTTTGATATGCGTCAGGAGCTTTCACAAGGAAGGTGTCGCGCGCTGGCTTAAGCGCGTCGTTGGCGTTCACCACCTTGTCAACAGAGGTGTTGTGATAGTCGATCTTGCCCCGCGCGGCCTTCTCGCCGATGTCAAGAATGCGACGCATGGACTTCTCGTCCAACTCGATATTGCCACCAGCCATTGCCGCCGCGAAACGCCGGTCGCCATCCGAGATGGCCGTTCCGCTACCGAAAGCCTTGACCATGGACGCAACACGCTGGCCGATGGCAGCGCCATAAGCCTCTGTGTTGTTGATTTTGTCAGCATTCGGAACGCCAAGAAGATTAGCGGCCTTGGCGAGGAACAGCCTCTTATCCGCAAACGCACCATTGATGATGCCGCCGGGCTTATCCAACTCAGCACGCGCCCGATGGATAGAATCAATATCGTCCCGTGCAGCCGTCGCCGTTTCCTGCGACTTATCTATGCGTGGCAGGATGCTTTTGGTCAGGATATCGCGCTGCGTGGTGTTTTCGTCCGTGCGGTTCTGCCAATCCTCAAACGTACCTTTGAAGCCTTGGCTTACAGCCTGATTGTACAACTTCACCTCATTGGGAGGCTGTTGTCCCTCAAGTCTGATTTTCAATTCAGCACGCGCGGCCTCTGCCGTTCCCTTGTCAGTACTGCCGGAAAGATACCGTAGCCTCGCCAGTTCGGCATCCGCCTGTCCCGGTCTGGCGGCGCTAAACCGCGAGTTGAAGTCAGGCGCGACTTGGGCGGTGGCGGGGGGCTGCGGTGGCTGAGGAATAGCCTGCGCCGGCTGCGGAGCTTGCGGAGGTGCGATCTGCGCCGTCTGGGGCTGCTGCTGCACAACCTGACCGATGCCCATCCGCTTCAATTGCTGGACGGCAGGCACGAGCACGTTGCGAATCCGAATATCGTTCGTATCAATCTGAGCATTCGGATCATCAACGCCGAGCTGACGCGCAATCGAAGCGCCAGCCGTTCCAATTTGGTCATTTGGGATGCCTGCCGCCATCAGGTATTGACCAATTGTTGTTCCACCTTTCGGGGCGGCCGGCGGCTGGGCGGCAGTCGAAGGCTGCTCACCGCCCCGATTGAGCGGAGCCGCAACGGCCACCGATGCGCCTCGGTTGGAGGACGGGGGAGATACGATAGGGGCTGGCTGGCCGCTGCCACCTCCAGCGTATAGCGCTCTATCCCTCTGCCCTGCAGCAAGCTGCTGCCGGCTGACATCGAGATTAGCCGCCGCAACGCCCTGTTCGAGGCCGCCCTTTTGGATAAGCACCTTCGACATGGTGCCCCAATCAGGCTGACCATTGGCATCTAGCGGGAGGCCATCCCGGAACGCATCGCGCAGCTCATTCTTGGCGAACTGATCTTTGCCTTCCCAATAGCTCTTGTTGAGCTTGCCGAAGTCAAAATCAGCCTTGGTATCGGCGGCATTAGCAAGCAGACTTGCAAACGACGATGTTGATGCTTCAGCCATTTGATCCCTAACCGAACATGCTGAATAGGCCGCCGCTGACCGGCGCGCCACCAACTGAAGTCGGGCCGAGGCTGAATCCTGAGCCACCAAAGCCGCCCGTTAGCCCGCCCAGCCCACCGGCGCCCCCAATGGCGCCAGACGCCAAGCTCCCAATCCCCATGAGCGCATTCAACTGGTTTGCGCCGACCTTGTAGTTATTCATCTCGGCCGCAGCATTGTTGTTGCCGATCGTGGTCTGAGTGGTGTTCGCAGCGTTGCCCTGGTTGGTGTAGGACGAGTTCAATGCATTTCCGAGCCCGGTATCAACTCCAGCCGCACCAGAAACTGCGCTTGAGTTCGCACCAAGGTATGGCTGCAAGCCTGAGAGATAGCTGTTGTAGGTATTGTTCGCGAGGCCAGTCGCGTAGTTAAGTGTATCAGTATCGGCATTGCCTGATGCTAGATTTCCGGCAGCGGCATGGGTTCGATCCAGAGCCTGAAGGCCTTGGCCAAGCGTGAAACCATAGTTGCCGTACTGTCCACTGTTCTTGAACGTGTCCATGGCCGACTGAAGTCCAGCAACGCCGTTCGCTCCGCTGGCATCGCCATAGGCTTTTGCGCCTGCGCCAGTCGAGTTGATCAGGCCGCTGTACAGGTTCTTCGCGTCGCCGTAGTTGCTCGTGAGCGCGCTTCGACCCTGCCCATATTGATCAGACAGCTGATTATATCCAGCCGTTGCGCCAGCGTTAGCCATATCTCGCGCCTTCTCGGCGGTATCATTTGAAAAGAGATCGAACAGGCCCATCAGTTGGCTCCCGGCGTCCAAAGCTTAGTCGTGTCGTTGTAAATCAGCACCTGACCGTTGGTCGGCGCCGTCGTTGAAACGTCAGGCAATTGAGCGAGCTTCTGATGAAACTGAAACCAGTCGTACCAGGTCTGGCTCATCGTCCCCGTCGCCTGATCGATGACAGGAACGTCTTTTCCGGGAAAAGCAGACATCAGTGGTTCATCCTCTCAGCTTTTCCCGTACTGGCCAGTTCGAGAAAATCAATAGTGCGCACAAACTCCGCAAAACTCGCAACTTCAACAACTTCGCTATTCCCGATTCCGCGCGAATATGATTGAGTGGGATGCTTCAATCTTGAACACTCATGAGGATCACGAATGAGCACTTCTCCGCACCGCCGCATGTTGCGACGCCAAGAAGCAGCTGAGTACATCCAGACTACTTGGAACTATCCGTGCTCGCCAAAAACTCTAGCAAAATATGCCTGCGTAGGCGGCGGTCCTTCGTTTCGTCTTGCTGGCAGATGGCCGCTATACGCCAAAGAAGACCTTGATACTTGGATCACGGCCAAGATCGGGCCTCTCGTTCGATCTACGTCGGAATCCCAAATTATGAAGGGCGCCGAGCATTTGCACATTTATAAGGAGGAAATACCGAATGGTTGATAGGATCGCCTACAGCGTGCACGAAGCCTGCCAAGCCGTTGGCATTGGACTAACCAAGCTTAGAGAGGAGATAAAATCAAACAGGCTCCCGGCCAAGAAGGTAGGCAAGAGAACGATGATTTTGGTCTCTGACCTTCATAAGTGGGCTGAAAACCTTATGTGCCTTGATACGTCTGACGATATCGAGGACGAGGAGTAGGCCATGATTGATCGCCATGACGCCATGAGGCAAGTTCTCCACTTCCTAGAGTCCATCGAAGGTGCCGGTTACGGCGGGATGGCTGAGTTCGAGATTGCTAGATCTACCATCCGTCATGAGACGGAAGGACCGTTAGGCATAGCGCTAAAGGATTTTGGTGAAGCCCCGGGTCTCAGCTTTCCAATATCCAAGTAAGGTTCAACCTGTGCATTTTTTGCACAGGTTGAACCTGCAAGCTTTCCTTGCAGGTTGGTGATCAAAACTGATCATAACCCAGGCAATGTTATGATCAGTGGTTCCTCAATGCCGTGTCCTGCGTCGCGCCCATGAACGCGACATAGACCGGATCAGTAACCTTGAGCCGCCATCGCCGCCCTTGAACGCCACTCATCCCCGTGCGCAGCATCGTGATCCGCTGTGGTGTTGCCTGCCGGCCAAGCTTTCGAACGAACTCCTGACTCCAGGTAATGCCGCCGTCATCCGTCCAAGAGATGCCGACGCTGGGGTCCGTTGCGATCGGGTCTTGCCCCGTCGCCTGCCCGACTCCAACCACGAAATTGAAATCTGCTCGAGCAACCTTCGTCCGGTTCGGGAAGTTCAGGACCGGCCCGCTTTCGATTTGGAACTGGAGAGGGTTGCCCTTTTCGTCATATGATTGCTCACTGACATAGAGCAGCCGGCCGCCCTGCGTGTCGCCCGTGATCCACTTCCCAAAGGCAGAGACGCCACTGATCGCCCGCCACCGTGCTTGCTGGTAGCTCGCGCGCTCGTTCCACTTCTGGCTTCCGAGGTCGAATTCCCAGGTAAACGCCGGGCAAGAGAGCACCCATTTCGGATGCCCCTGCGAAATGTAGACGCTGGCCTCCAGCGTGGTCTTGTCAGTCACCGCGGCGATCAACCGATCCAGATCCGGCGGCGATATCTTCAGCGGGTTCGGCGTGCCGTTGTGCTGCACAACGCTATTGTCGTCCGCAACCCAGATCAGTGCCGACCCGAACCCATCCTCGTGCCCTGCCACCGCATACGGGCTGAGCAAGCCGCGCTGGATCACATAGGAGCGTGTGAACGGGAAGCCGGTTGGCTGTGCTGTGTTCGAATAAACAGCGCCGAAGGTCGGCCCCCAGACGTAAGCTTGGCCGTTGAACCGAAGGCCGCGCGTTAGACCTCCGGGCTTTGCCTGCTCCTTCGTCTTGTCGAGCGTGTTGATCGTGACTGCATTCAGGCCCGACGCTTGGATGGTGCCGTCGCCATAGGTGAAGATGAAAAAGCCATCCATATCGAACACGCTGTTGGGCGTGCCAATGTTAGGATCAGCAAACGATATCACCGCGCTCGACGAGACCGAGAACGCGCCCGTGCCCGGAGCGACGCACACCACATCAGGCGTCGGGCTCTTGTTGTTGCGAGCCCAGAACACCTTCTCCGTGCCGTTGAGCGTGCCGGTCAGGACGGCCTCAACGCCTCCTGAGGTGTAAGTGGCCGCCTTCCCGCTCCATGCCGTGTAGAGCGCGCTGCCAACCAGCAAGCCGCCGCGGAATCCGGTCAGGGCAGATGCGCAGAACTGCGGCAGACCAGGGCTCTTGCGCCAGACGACTTGCGGCGGGGTAAAGCCCTTCTGTGCACCGATATCCTTGCCGAGCGGTTCCGCATAGCAATTGATCAGACGGCCCGCGCTCTCCTGCCCTGATGCCCCCGGCGACGAGCTCAAAGGGAACGGTATGTGGATCGATCCGCCCTTGCTAGTCATCGCCGCTCGTCAAACACAATGCGCCCATTTGGGGCGGCCAATTGACTATCGTTGACCCATTGCGGCGCGTTCGGAGACGCATACTTGCTCTCGTTTGAGAACGATTGATGATAAGGCGTTTTCCAATAGTCCGAGAAATGCAGACGACCGTCGTTCGCATTCATTCCTGACGTGGCACGCGGATTCTGCTGCATCAGCCCCTGCCAGTACCCGCGCATGTCGTAATCTTGTCCGCTCGCATCTGCGTTAAACGGAACCTTCTTGTCAGCCAGCCACTGCCGAAACTGAAACTCATCCATCTGCGGGAGCTTCGTGTCGTAGTTCAACTGACCGGGCACGGCGGCATATTGCTGATTATTGGCGAACGTCTGCTGAGGCGCCGCCATAAGGCTTTCGTACAGCCCTGCCACTTAGAAATATTCCACGCTCTGAGGACCATAACCGGGCGTCTGGCGAGTGATGACGCGAATGCGGTTGCGCATCTGCTGGGCCAATTGCTCGTTGGAAGCCCCGCCAAACTCTTCCGCGGCCGCGTTCGCGACCAACTTGCTGAAGGTGAGGAACAGGCCGTCGTCGAGGTCGTCGGGATCGCCGATGTAGGTCGTGCCATCCGCGTTGATCTCTGCCACCACGCTATCGATGTATCCATCAAGCGCCGTCGCGTCCTCATCGGACATGCTCGCGCCGACATCGCCCCCGACAAGGATATCGAGGGCTTTCTTCTGGATCTCAGCGCGGGTTTTGGACATCGGCCCTCACAAGAAAAAGGCCCCTCGAAAGGGGCCCTTTGGGATCTGATAGGCGGTTATTCCGCCGACGCTTTGGCAGGCGCCGGCTCAGTAGGCTTGCGAGCAGCGGCGGCGCGCTGGTCAGCCTCGAAGTCGTGATCGCGGGCTTCCTCGATGCCGGCCTTGAGATCGCGCTTCTTGGGACGGCCAGGGCAGCGCTTCTCGCTCTGCTCTTCCTCGCCCACTTCGATGTCGAAGTGAGGATTGCCCTGAAGCTTGCCGATCAGGTGCTCGTGCTCATCGGTGTTGAGATCGATGGACTGGCCGTCGAAGAACGTAACGCCGCCCATCTCGACGACCTTGTTGTCGCCTTCGGGAGCGTTGTAGGTAGCGGTTGCCTTGCGCATAGTGCTCTCCAGTTGGTTGCCTGCCGATCAACGCGACCGGCAGGCACTTGGTTCGTTTAGTTGACGAAGCCGTCGAGATACGCGGTCACGGTGCCCGCAACCGGCGTGCCGGCCTGAGTGGCAATCGTGATGAGGACTTCCGTGTCCGTCGCGAAGGTGTACAGGAGACCAGCCGCGGCCAAGCTGAGCGAGGTCACGGCAGCCTGAGTATTCAAGCTCGTGACGAAGCGGTTGGCGCTGCCTGCGTCGCCAATCGTGATCAGCATGGCCGTACCGCTATCCATATCCGTGGCAGAGCCAAGGATGCCGGTCACGGTAAACCAAGCCGGCACCATGAAGGCGCCGATGGTATTGCCAGTTACGTTGTCAGCCGTACCGACGGTGACGGTGCGACCGAACACCTTGCGAGTACGAGCTTCGCCCTGAAGACCCGCCTGAGGCTGGCCCCAATCCTTACGATAAGCCATAGTTCAGTTCCTTGTGTCTGATGAAAGGGGGAAAGAGCGGCCCGAAGGCCGCCCTATGAGGATCAGGCGTTCGCGACGCCGGAGACGAAGCCCGAAACCATGCCCCAATCGATCAAATCACCGACCGTAGCAGCGCTTCCGACCGACAGCGGAGCCTTGGCAATCTTGCCAACGCCGTACTGAGCCTCGATGCCGATACCCTTGATGAAATCGTAGTCGGTTTCATCACGACGGGTCGGACGGGGCATCTGACCCATGACGTAGCCAAGGGCGCTCTGGCCGAGCAGGAAGACGGGCTCGACATCGATCGAGGAGGCACCGACGCCGGACAGAAGCAGACGCTGGGTGATTTCCGGGATCTCCAGGTAGATCACGCCGTCATAGATCAGGCCGCCACCCGTGAAGATCGGGTTGTTCTTGGTGGCGCCGCTCTCACGCTCGCGCGCATCGCGGTTGGCCTGGTACATGGTCGGGTCGTTCTTCAGATCGCGCATGGCGCGCGAACCGACGAGGCAGAGATACCATTCCTGATCGTTGTTGGTGCCCTTGATGCTGAACGGGGTGATCTTGGGCTTGCCGTTGTAAACGCCGGGGTTGGAGGCGGTGACGCCGGTCTGCTGCGCTACGTTCTTCATCAACGAGCCGACAGCCGCGGTCATCTTGTCGTTCGTGCTGTCCACGTTCGCAACTGCGGTCGCGAAGGTGGTCGAATAGTTCGAGATCGCCGAACCGAACACCACGCGATCGACGTTAGCGGTCACCCACGCATTCTTGTTCGCAGCGGTAGCCGCCGACCACTTGATGCCGTTGACCCGGTTGCCCGGCGACGTGAAGCGGTTGGCCTGGATCTGCGAGGTCGGGATCGACAGCAGGGCGTCAACGATATCGTCGCGGACGATACGACGGGCCCAGCCACGAAGCAGGCTCTGCGCGGTCGATTGGACCGAGAACGAGTTCTCCTTGTTCGCAGCACGGTTGTTCGCAACCGCGTTACGAGCCCAGTCTGCCCACATGGGCATGCCGTAGCTGTCCAGCGTCTCTTCGTTGCCGACCAGCGTACCGACGCCGACGCCCGAGCCGATGAGCTGGGTAACGAGCGGGATGCGGATTTCCTTGCCGTCGCCGGCCAGGTCGGACATGCGCACGATCGGGTTGGTCGAGTCCGAGCCCATGAAGGGGTCAAAACGGGAAGCCCGGAGGAAGTCCGTCGCGACATTGCGGCGGAATTTGATCAGTTCGTTATTGGCGTGGTTCGTAGTGTGAAACCATGCCCCAATCGATCAAATCACCGACCGTAGCAGCGCTTCCGACCGACAGCGGAGCCTTGGCAATCTTGCCAACGCCGTACTGAGCCTCGATGCCGATACCCTTGATGAAATCGTAGTCGGTTTCATCACGACGGGTCGGACGGGGCATCTGACCCATGACGTAGCCAAGGGCGCTCTGGCCGAGCAGGAAGACGGGCTCGACATCGATCGAGGAGGCACCGACGCCGGACAGAAGCAGACGCTGGGTGATTTCCGGGATCTCCAGGTAGATCACGCCGTCATAGATCAGGCCGCCACCCGTGAAGATCGGGTTGTTCTTGGTGGCGCCGCTCTCACGCTCGCGCGCATCGCGGTTGGCCTGGTACATGGTCGGGTCGTTCTTCAGATCGCGCATGGCGCGCGAACCGACGAGGCAGAGATACCATTCCTGATCGTTGTTGGTGCCCTTGATGCTGAACGGGGTGATCTTGGGCTTGCCGTTGTAAACGCCGGGGTTGGAGGCGGTGACGCCGGTCTGCTGCGCTACGTTCTTCATCAACGAGCCGACAGCCGCGGTCATCTTGTCGTTCGTGCTGTCCACGTTCGCAACTGCGGTCGCGAAGGTGGTCGAATAGTTCGAGATCGCCGAACCGAACACCACGCGATCGACGTTAGCGGTCACCCACGCATTCTTGTTCGCAGCGGTAGCCGCCGACCACTTGATGCCGTTGACCCGGTTGCCCGGCGACGTGAAGCGGTTGGCCTGGATCTGCGAGGTCGGGATCGACAGCAGGGCGTCAACGATATCGTCGCGGACGATACGACGGGCCCAGCCACGAAGCAGGCTCTGCGCGGTCGATTGGACCGAGAACGAGTTCTCCTTGTTCGCAGCACGGTTGTTCGCAACCGCGTTACGAGCCCAGTCTGCCCACATGGGCATGCCGTAGCTGTCCAGCGTCTCTTCGTTGCCGACCAGCGTACCGACGCCGACGCCCGAGCCGATGAGCTGGGTAACGAGCGGGATGCGGATTTCCTTGCCGTCGCCGGCCAGGTCGGACATGCGCACGATCGGGTTGGTCGAGTCCGAGCCCATGAAGGGGTCAAAACGGGAAGCCCGGAGGAAGTCCGTCGCGACATTGCGGCGGAATTTGATCAGTTCGTTATTGGCGTGGTTCGTAGTGAGGGCCATTGGCCGCTACCTTTCTGTTGATGGCCTCTCACGCCAAACGGGCAAAGAAAAACCCGCCACAAGGGCGGGTGTTTTCGTCAACCAGTTAGAGCAGATCAGCCGGCTAGTTCTCGGAACAGGTCTTCGTCTGAAACATCGTCATTGGTCGACGACTTCAGCGCTGCGTTGGAGCGGCTTGCGCCGTTCAGCGAGGGTGGAAGGTCTACACGGGGGCGACCATCGGCGAGTTGCGTTGCACCCTTGGAACGTTCGATCGCCTTTTGAAGGAAGGCGGGATCATTGAGACGTTCCTCGAGCTTCTTTTCGAGCCAAGCGTTCGGATCGTGGCCGACTTCGGCCTTGACCTTGTTGTCACGATGCCATTCGAGGAGCGTCTTGCCTGGGTCGCGGCTGGACTGCATCCGGGCCTTGAGGGCCGGGTCTACAGCCTGACGGGCTGCGGCATAGGCTTCCTTGAACTCGTCAGGATGGGCTTCGGCTGCCCGCTGAAGGCTTTCCTCGCGGCGCTCGTTAATGATTTCCTCGCGGATTTCATCGCGGACGCTTTTGGCGTAGCCTTCCGGATCAAGGAGAGGATCAGGCTTGGCCGGCCTTTCGACGGGCTCAGGCTTGGGCTGCTGCTGGCGCTGCTGCCATTGGGCACGCTCAGCCCGCAGGGTCTCCAACTCAGCAAGTGCCGCCCGCTTTTCCTCGTTGATCTCCCGAACGCGCCATGAGGGAACTTGCGAAGCGTTGTCATCGACGACAGGCTTTTCAGCCTGCACCTCTGCAACCACTTCAGCCGCTTCCGGCTCTTCCTTCTTGGCGAACCTGCCAGCTTCATCCCTGACAGGCTGTTCTGCCTGCTCGGCTACGACCGGGGCTTCCGGCGTTTCATCCGAGACGGCTTCGTTGAACAGTTCGTCGTCGCTTGGTCCTTGGTCAACATCACTCATGGTCATTCACCCTTCGCGTTTCGTGCGATCACGTATGCCGGCATGTCGCTGCCTGCGGGCGGGGTAGTCCTGCGGCTATATCGTCAGCCGCCAACGATCTCTTTTATTCGGCCGCCTGCGGCTGCTGAGCCGCCTCTGAGGCCTGCTGCCGAGCGGCTAAAACCTCGGTCTGCCGCCGCTCCGCATCGTTCTGGATTGCCTCATGCGCCCGGTCCTGCGCGTTCTGAGCATGTTCATGGTTCATCTGCGCGAAGCCAAGGACGGCCTCCAGGCGGGCCGCCAAGGACGCGCTGTCTTGATCCGTCTTGGCGCCAATCCGGGCGACCTCGATCTGGGTCAATGCCTGGAGCTGAGCTTTGCGCCATTCGAGACTGTTGTCGGCAACGGTTGCCTGCGCATCAGCCGCCAATTCCATCTGCTTTAGCTGGCCTTGCGCGGCGACCTTCGGATCAACCGGCGGCGGGGCTTCCTGCTTTGCCTTGATCTTGTCCAGCATCGGCTTCTTGACCGAGTTGGGCAGCGGCGAGAGCTCCAGCACGACATCCGGGAACTGCGCGGCGAACTGCGGGCCGAGCGACTGAAGCACCATCATGCTGTCGCCCTGCATGTTCACCGCGTCCGGGCCCTCGTCGATGATGATATCCACGTCCAGCGAGCCGATTGCGTTGACGATCGCCGGCCGGCCGTATTCATCGAGTCCCTGCTTGTTGATCTGGAAGAACTGGGCGACATTCCGATCATCGGTCACGCGAATCCAACGCTCGGCCGTCCAATAGCGCTGGATGATGTTCCAGATGTCGCGGTAGACCCGCAGCTTCCAATTCTTGTAAGCCGATAGGTAAGGACCGAGCTCGGCGATACCGGCTTGCTGCAACAACTGAATGGCGCGGCCAGAGCTATCTTCCAGCCCCTGCCCGATCAATGCCGGGTTCGGCCCGAAGTTCTCGATTTCGTTCTTGGCCTCCTGGAGCATTTCCAGTTGGCCTTTGAAATCCACTGTAGCATCCGGAAACTCTAGCTCCATTCCCGGATTCTTCTCGATAATTCCGTCCGGCCGCGCGCGTTCACGGCGCGTCACCTCAATGTCGTCTACCGCGCCCTTCTCAAGGATGATCTGCTTGGTATTTAGAATATGCAGGGCCTTGGAGCGGCGATGGTTGACCTCGTCCTGAGGGCTCTTCAGATTGCGCACAAAGCCGTAGCGGTCGCCATCGTGGTCAACCGAGGCCGAGTACATCCGATACCGCGGGAACGTCTTGCCCTTCTCGTCGATAAACGGCGAAATGCCCTGCTTCAGCATCACCGTTCCGATATACATGCACCAGCGCCATTTCCCGCCGAGGATGTACCAATGGTCCGCCAGGCGAACCTTTTTCTCGTTGGTATTGATCCAGTTGCGGGAACGGTCGGTCTCGACGACAGCCGTTTGATCCGCGCCCGACTCCATCAGGCCGTCGATCTCATCGGCCTTCTTCGGGAACATCTCCTTGGCTTGCTCGAGGTCAACCCACTTGGCTATGCCGAGATAGCGGGCGTCGGTAAAGCCCTCGTCCACTGAGCGCGGGTCGTAGAAGAATCCGTCACCATAAGCGATATGCATTTCCAGGGACGGGTCGCCCTCGTCTCCGGGGACAAGATCGTATTCAATCCCTGAAATGCCATCGATGCCGCCAGCCCGTGCAATGCGGGATGACTTGGACTTCCAGTCGTTGTTGTCGAGCACAAACCGGAGCGTGGCCGTGGCGAGCTCGGCGCCCTCGTCATGCTTAGGCGTCCGCGCATAGGCCTTCGGATCTTGCCGCAGCCGCTCGACCAGCCCCACGACCGCGTCTATCTTGCGGACAATGCGGTTGGACGTGACAACCGGCTGCTTGCGGCGCCGCAAAGCAGCAATCTCCGTCTCGGTCCACTGGTCGCCGTGGTAGTAGTGGCGAGACTCGACCATCTCGCGGCCTTCGGCGTCTTTTGCAGAGGCCCAGTCGTTCCACTGCCGGCGCAGGCGCGTGATATCGTAATAGTCCTCATCCTTCCCCTGGTCGATCGCAGGCGCAGAGCCGCGACCAGCGGGCATGGCCTGCTGTGTGGGGACAGGAAGGGTCTGCATTAGGCGTTGATCATCCGAATAGCCCTGCCAGACAAAATAAGTTTGCCCGCAGGCTTGGCGTGCTGCGCCAACAGCGACTGCAACCGCGCTATCTCACAAATCCAGGTAAGAGGCGCCTGCAACGGCAGCGCAGGCCCTTCGAAGATACCCCAGTGCGAAATGCTCATTTGCCCGGCTTCCCGTTGCGCCAGCCGTAGTCACTGGGCCGGCACGGTGCCTGATATGCTGGAACTGCCATTAGAGTGCTGCCTTCCAATTGTCAGATGGCTCTGCCGATGCAGTCTTGTAACCGCTCTGGTTCATCGGTTTCTCATCGACCGCAGGCTTACGAATCCACGGGCGTGACATGCAGGCGTATCGCCCTTCGTCTGGCGCGTGGTCTTCCATGTCGCTGTCAACGTCCTCAGGCTTCAACGGATCGTGCTGAAGCGCTGGCAAGGTTCGTATGAAGTCAACGCAGGTTGAGAACACGACCAGCATAGGCAGGCCGTCATCGTCACCTTCAAGCCGCCCTCGAACCTGATCCCAACCACCCATCGCGCCGCGGCCTGGTACGCGCTTGTTGTCGGCTGGCCGGAACGGGACCAGCTTGGCCTTGATGAGCTCAGCGTTAAGGCGCTCGGAGATTGGAGGGCCGCCATCCTCGCTGAACGCGGCCGGGTCCAGAACGCCACCGACAAGTTTCGGGTCTTTAGCTTCGCGCTCGGCTATGCCCCTGCCGACCGCATCTGCATGCAGTTTGAGCCCGACATTGGGCTGTCCCGGCTTCATGCCGTACCATTCGCGATATCGGACTAGGCAGCCGCGCGGCAACCAGAGCCCACTTTCAAGCCTGTACTTTTCCCCGACGACAGCCCACCATCCAATGGAGAATGGCTTTGCCGAACCCCAGTCACCCGAGCGAAACCGCGCCCAGGTTTCCGGCACCTCAAAGGGACGCACAACGTGCTTGGACGCATCCCAGCAATCGAAGAACGCGCCCTCAACAACGTCCCAGTCGCCCGCGAGCCATGCCCGCACAAGCTCCTTGGAGCCCGACTGGTACAGGTTAGCAACGTAGCCTGAACCCAGATAATGGTTGTCGCTCAGTTTCGACGGGATAAAGACTCTGTTCTTGCGAACGATCTCGCCCGTGAACGGGTTGGTGAAATCCTCCCACATCAAGCTCCAGCCCTGAGGAGCCGGAGAGATGTAGCGGGCTTTCACCCACTGATGTCCAGGACCGCCCGGATTCCCAGTAGCGTGAAACTGACATGGAACGCCGGTTGCGGATCGAAGCGTTGCCCTCAGCTTATTGACGGGCGTCGGGCTAGCCCAGTGTGTCAGCTCCTCAAAGAAAACATCGGTATAGTTGTGGCCCTGGTAGTTGTCCGCGTCAGCGTCTCGATCCAGGTATTCAAACTTGAGGCGGGCGCCGTTGGGAAAGCGCCACCACTTCTTCTGCTCGTTCCACTTGGCGCCGATCGGCCCATAAATCTGCTGTGAGCGCTCGATCGCCTCTTTCAGATCCTCGCGCGATCGGCGGAAGAAGACGCCAACGCAGTGCTCACCGTACCGAGATGCCTTGACAGCGAACTTGCCGAGCATTCCATCGGTCTTGCCGCCGCCTCGAGCTCCACCGTAGAAGATTTCATCGGCAGGGCATTTGACCAGCGCGGTTTGCGGGCCAGCCTGAGGCGACCAAGCAAGCTTAGTGCTTGGGAGCGTACTCGGCTTCCCATTCCTCGACGTTGTCGATTGGCTCGCCTGAGACAACATAATTGGTGTTCACGTTCTCGGTTACGGCGCGATCCACAATCAGCCCATTGACCTTCGCTGCGTCCATCCAAGCGCTCTTGGCGACGTTGAGCCCCGAGGCTTCTCCAAGCTTCTCGGCCTTCTCAGCGATCCGAAGCAGGCTCTCGGTGATACTGGCGATGGATATCTCGGCTCTTATTGCCGCCCTTTCCATCAACTCGGAAACGCGGGCAACCACCCTTTCATTCCCTTTCAGCCGGATGCAGTTTCCGTCATTCGGTTTATAACCGGCCAACTCATAAGCCTCGCTGGCCGTTTTGCCCTTTGCTAGCTCCTGAGCAAACCGTTCCCATTTGGAATTCGATAGAGCTGGCATTGTCCGTCACCCGCGCTGAACGATGCCGCCAGTGATATAGCCGAGCCCGAAGGCGACGCATGTCATAACCGGCCAGAACAAAACCTCGACGTATTCGAATGCGGGGGAGATCGGGAAGAACACTAGCGCGAGCTCGTTGCGATCAGCTTGCCCTTGCGCTTGATGATCTTGCCGTAGCCGGCGACGATCTCGGAGACGATCAGTTCCAGGGTCGGTTTGCTGAGCATGATCTTGTCCTTTGGCTTCGGAGGCAGCGCGCCGGGGCTCACAGATCCAACCACGGGAAGCGGTGCGGGTTGAACGGCGGCTGCTCCGAATGGAATTGAAAGCGCCCCGGACCTTGATAGCTCTGGGGGGAGCGGGCCCGGGGCGAAGTCGTTGGGAGGACACGAAGTCAGAAAGCGGCCCATGAAAAAGCCCGGCGAGGATTTCTCCTGCCGGGCGCATTTCACGAACCTGCCTTATGAGGGGTGATTTGTGACGCAGTGTCAAGGGCCGCATCGATCATCAACCGCCAGCCTTCCAGATGTCCACCACATGTGAAGCAGCCGGGATGCACCATGGCGTCCGGCGTTTCATACGAGAGCATTGCCACTGTTGGCTCCCGCATGGCCTCTATGGCGCAGCGGGCCTCCGCTCTAACTTCTTCCCGCAACCCCTCGAGCTCATCATCCCAGTCGGCTAGGAGCGGCTGGATTCCGGCCGCGCGAGCAACTTCTTGCCTACGCGCCCATTTGGCTTTCGCGACCCGTTCAATCATCTCGCTCACGATATCCCCCACAGCCGGGCCAGTTTCCGCCCGCTCTCGCGAAGCATCTCCTCGGCCTTGTCGCGGGCGTGAGTGCGAGAATTGAACCCGACCGAATAGCCCGCGGTCTCCAGAGACATTTCTGCGCACACCACGTTGTCCACAACAATGCCTGCTTTGTGGCCTATGCCATTCTCGCCGTCACGGGCTTGGCGATATTGCTGCCGATGATGTGCCTGCCGCTCAGATTTTGCCATGCCCGACATCGAGCCTGGGTCCGATGCGAATATCCGGTTGAGGTCGGCGCTGCCGATGGCGTCCTGAAGCCCCGCAGAGAACCAATGGTGCCGGTACTTCACCAGGGCGATGTATTCCCGCCGAAGTCCCTGCTCCGCGCTCAGTGACTTCGCCTGCCGCGTTAAACGGCTATACAAGCGATCGATAGGGCAGTCATGGAAATGGTAGACGCGGTTGCCGCGCTGGTCATCGCCAACTGCGTAATGGTTCTCAGCCTTGGCGAGACGTTCCGCTGTTGGCCCCGCCATCATCGGATGAAGCGGGTTTGGCTGCCCGTTGAACTTGGATCGAATGCCGTTCCTGCGAAAGTTCTTGCTCAATGTCTGCCCCTGCATGTGATGCTCCGTTGTTCGCGTGATACGCTTTGAGCCACTCTCTCGATCGCTCCATCCGCAGTTGCGCGTCGGTCCTGGTGGGCTGGCGAAGGCCGGTGTCTGGGACTTTCGGCTCGATGTATGGCCCGTTGGGCCGCTCTCTAATCCCAGCTCTCGTGCAATCGCAGCGGCCAGAATACGATAGCGTTCCGCATGCCGTGCAATGCACTGGCTCCCGCACGCTGCCGTCTGAGGGATCGCGGATCATTGCATGCCATTCCCGGTCAGAAGCTTTTCAACGCCAGCGACCAAATTTGCCTCATAGCCTGGCGGCCATTTCGACGGAAAGCGCCATCCGCCCTTCTTGTTTCGCGGGTAGCCCCTGCCGTTTTGCTGAATGCCGTAAGCGTCCCATGCCTCGAGCTGAAGCTGATCCAAAACCTCGACCATGCCGTCGTCAGCGGTGAAGGCCGAGGCTGCATGGTCACTCCAGCGCTGCTGGTTGAGCCACGTCACAGCCTGGGCGACGAATTGAGTTCCGATCTTGCCGCGCCGCGACTCCTCGATCGCGAGTTGCTTGGCCCCGGCAATCATCACATCCGGATCGACGCCGGTTTTGGCGAGGGCGTTGAACTTCTGCTCGGCAGGCTTCCGTGGATTGGGCCCGTCTCTGCGCGGGTAAGCCTGCCAGAATTCCTCGAATTTCGAATCCTCATCGCGTCGCGTCGCGTCAGCGACCGACCGAGAGACTTTTCCTTTCCCTTCCCTTTCCCCTTCCTTTCCCTTCCCTTCCCCTTGAGTCTGCTCAAGCGGCGTGGTCGGCGCGTCATCCACGCGTGCTTCACGCGTCAATGTATTGTTTTCATTGGGGGCAGGCAGATCGGATGCCTTCTCGCGATTGTTGATGACCTGGTGCTGGTGCCAGCTCGGAATGCACCCATATTCCTTCCCTTCGACCGCGTACCTCACGATAAAGCCACGCGTCGTCAACGCGTCGAGCACGCGTGAGAAGTCAACGTCATCATAGGGCAGGCAATCCAACTTCAATTGCCGCGGCGACCAACGAAAGCGTCCTTCCCGATCCGCAGCGGTCCACAGCCCAGAATAGGCAATGCGCAAAGGCAAACCAGTGTCGCGCTCAGCTTCGTACAGCGCCTCATGGCGGAAGAATTCTGGCTTTATGCTACGAATGCGAGCCATTTTTCCCTCCATAGACAAAGCCGAATATCTCGGCAGCACATGCATCGGCGCCCTTGTGGATCTGAGAGCCGGTAAAGCGCATTGTCAGGTAGCCGCGATCGTGCGCAGCTTGGTCCTTCTTCTTGTCGTGCTCGATCTGCTCCGGGCTGGAGTGAAACTCCTTCCCATCGCACTCAATCAGAAGCGCGCCAGTGGACTTGGGATTGTAGATTGCCCAGTCTGATCGATAGATCGACCATTTGAATTGAGGAACGAGGAGCAGCCCACGTGCCCCCTCGGAAGGCTCAGACGCCAGCGTCAGCGGCTTCCCGCGATTCTGGAAGCAGACGATGATGGCAGCGCCCAAGATGGACTCAATGGGGCTATCGGCGGTGCGGTTAGCCTCCATAGCGGCCTTTGCACGCTCGACAACGCTTGCGAACATACCGCCGATGGCAATAGGCTTGAACTCGCCGACTATCTCTTCAGAGCCTTGCACATAAGGCCGCTGGAGCGGGTATCCATCATCGTCTAGACCATCGTCATACCGAGGCATCAGTCGATCCCCAGCTCGCCGCGGTACATGTCGATCATGGCTTCGCGGTTACGACGCTTCTCCGCGTCCTCGCGCTGGGCGCGGATGATGGCGCGCAACGCCGGGATGTCAAAACCATCCGATTTCGCTTCCGTGAATACATCACGGATGTCGCTCGATACCTCGTCGCGGTCGTCCATTAATTTGTTGATCCGCTCGACCAACGACTTGAGTTGTCCGTTATGCCCCTGCGCTGGCTGGTCCATGCGCGTTCTCCTGGCTCGAGTTGTTGGATACGCGGTACGGGTACACAGGCGGCTTATCGCTCAACCACTCGACGATGTAGTGGTTGGGCTTGTCGAAGTTCGGCATGACGTAGGCCCATCCGGCCTCGTAATGCAGGTCGAGGTCACCATGGGGGATGGTTCTGCGGATCGGCCCCGTCATGCGGCGCGCTTCCCCTGCTTAATTTCGATCGCCTTTTTGGCTACACGGACGAGATGCCGGAGACGGTCGCGCGACTTGGGGGAAGCGTTGCGCAACGCGGCCTGGCGACGCTTCAGGATGTCACGAAGTCTCATGCTGCTTTCTCCATGGTCTTGCTCGCCTCGAACAAGGCGCGCTCAGTGATCCATTCAGCGACGATCACGGCAGGCGTCATGCGCTGGGACCTGGCCGCCGCCGTGATGGCGTCCTGAACCTCTGTCGGGAAGCAGTTGATGCTGTTGGGAAGCACCATGGACACGTCCACGCGCATGCCCAGGTAATGCTCTATCGTTGATCGATCGCGGTGAAGAATGCGCCCAATGTGGCGCACGCTGAACCGCTCAGCCCTCAGCGAATGAGCGATTGCTTTTCGGGCCATGACCAGATCGGAATCCCGGCATTCGCCAAGAAGGTCCCTTTTTGAGATCCTGTGCGCCGCCAAAACCCGGCTGATCACCCGGTCTCGGATGGCTTCCAAGTCGGTCCTCATGCGACCTCCCGCAATTTGGCCCGGCGGTCGATTTCGGGGCGATGCGACAACATGAAGTGAGGCGCGCAGTAGGATGAGCCGTTCATCTTGCGATGGCCGCAGAACAGGAACGGAGACTGGTTGTTGACCGGATACCGGCATTGGTGCTGATCGAGGTCGAGCAGGCCGACGTTCATCGGATCGACTTCAGCGCAGCGCAATTGCTCCACCTCGATCTTCGCAGTCTCGAACAGCCGCAACCTGTTGCTGTTGCCGTTGGCGCGAACGATGCGGACCGTCTTTTCCGGCGGCCTTCTGGGAGCTCGCGGTTTGCGGCCGTACTGGTTGTCTCGATGGACAGTCGAATCCGCATTAGACAGGCCGAGCCGGTGCAGCTTTCCGATCACTGCATTGCGGCTCACATCGCCAAGTTCATACGCGATGAGCGCGCACGAAAGCCCCTTCCTATGTAGGATCTTCAATCGCTCAACGCGCTCTTCCGACCATTCACTACCCCTGACGTGCACTACTTCCCCCATCTCCGAATGATCGCCCAAGCGATCCTAATCTTGACGACCAATTTGCTCGCCAAAGCCTTGAGTAACCGCATCGATCTCTCCCTTGATGAGTTTCAATCTCAACTCATCAGCTCGGTTTTCTTGTTCGACGCGGCTACAAAGATTTTCGTAACTGGCCCTGATATTTTGGAACAATGTTATCCGGGGTTCTTTGACCCCTTCCGACTTCCCGAGGAAGGCGCGCACCCATGCGGAGGATGCGCCGATCGTCTGAGCAACGACCTCGTAGGCCACCATGCGGGAGCCGGTGCGGCGTTCCTCGCGTTCAACCAAGGCGCCCAAGGCGCTGCGGGTGATGGACGTTAACGCGGCGGCACTCATTGCTTTTTTCCTCGCAAACTTTGTTAGCACGCTAGAAATCCCTTCGTTCATGTTGCGGACATGACGAAGGACGAACTTGAACAAGACAACGACACATGGACTCCGCTTGGCTTGGCGGCGGCGAGAGTCCTAGTGAAACTCAGCGAAGAGCATCAGCGCGACGGCGAGCGGCAAACTCCCGGCCAGCGCAGCGAGAAAAAAGACCCAGAAGATCGCCGCAAGGCCATCGAGCACGGCCTGCGTCAGATTGAGAAATTTGAGGATCGGTATAGGAGAGCGGATCGATCCTGAAGAAAGAGGAATTTCATTGCCCGCGTAGTATTGCGTGACGCGGCGAGAGGCCGGCAGTGGACACTCCCCCGTCGTCACTGCCGGCCTCGTCAATTTCATGCTCATGCATTCCCCCAAGGAGAAACACGATGGACGTGATCGACCCGCACAACGCTCAGGAGATCTTCTTTGACGGCATTCACGAAGTGAAGATCGTGGACGGCATCGTGCGTGTCGTTCTGTTCAGCCGACAGAACAGTACTGGCGTTGTCGTCGCGCGGCTTGCGGTTCCACTGTCCGAATTGCCGGATGTGATTCAGGCGCTCGTCATTGCGCTGACCGAGGCCGCAAAAATACGGCCTGCGACGCCCTGATGTTCCAGAAGTTGCAAAACTCGGAACCGAAAACTTGCCTAAATCTGATTCAATCTGTGGCTGAAACGTATCGGCCGAATTGATAACGACGCCTTCGCGAGAATTTAATGTCGTTTGTGTGGCGCGTGTGATTGGCTGTCCCTCTACCACAGAGGGGGATGACCAGTGACAGACGAAGAATTGCTGCTCAATGCACCAGATTTGAAGACCATGTACTTTGACGGGTTCGGCGCGTTCCGAAAAATCAATGGTGTGCTCAGATGCATCGGCTACATCATCGACAACGGAGCGCAGATGAACCTTGTGGTCTCGCTTGCTGGTGCTCGGAATGCCAACGCAGAGGCCAAGCGCGTGCTCGAAGAAAATCCGACCGTTGGCAGTGCCATTCTGGAGCGGCTGCGGTTGGCTCATTGAGCGTTCCCCGCAGCAAGATAGGCGGCATGGGCAAGCTCAGGGGTTGGGAAACTACCAAGCCTAATGAGCTTGCCCTGGATAGAACGCGCGGCCGAATACCCGCGATATTTCTTGTTCTTGCAAACGCCGGTTGGAAGACCGCTTTTCTTCCGCTTTTGGTCGGAGCTATTCTCGCAGCCGGTCGCAATGAAAACGTTATCGATGGCGTAAGGGCCTTCATCGCCGTTGCGACACATCATGTAACCCTGGCCGCGTCCACGCTGATCCCACTTGCCAGACTGCTGCCAGACCGACCACCATTGCCAAAGATTGAATTCCCAAGCGATGCCGCGCTTTTTAGCGTTTTGCTTCTGTGCAGCGTAGGCGCGCGTGGGTTTGCGCATGTCGCGAAGCTTGGTGTATTGATCGAAATTGCAGCCCCAGTGCTTGAGCGAGGCAGTGTTCCGCTTGGCTTCAAACTTAGCGCGGCGGTCTATGGCAACTTTGTGCTGGCCGCCATCGAGCGCGCTGATCCCGCAATGACGCGAAATGAGTTGGCGAACGCGCTCCCGAGTAATGCCGTAGTGATCGCCGATTTCTTGAAGCGTCCTTCCGCTCTTGTAGAGAGCGGCCATCTGCTTCACCCGCATGGGCGGATCAATAATCAATCCGCCGCGGAGAAATTTGAGATCATGGCGGCGAGCCATGGTGTTAACCCAAGCGAAAGACATCCCGAGTTGCCGAGCCGCCTCTTGGCGCGTGAAGCCGCCAGCAGCCAACTGCTTCAACTCCTCCAACTTGGCATTGCCACGAGATTGATTTTTGGCGAGAGGAATTCCAGCCTTTTTCGCGAGGAGCACAACGTAGGCTTCGCAAATACCGAGAGCCACGGCGGCTTCTCGCCGACTCTTTCCGGCAAAGGCGCCCAACTTTTCGATATGGACGGTCGCTTGGCCGGTCATCAGGCGGTTTCCCGCTTAATCGATGCCTCGATCAGTTCGCCCGTCGGAATGCCGGTGTGGTCAGAGATACGTTTTGCATCTTTCGGGCGCGGAGCTCGTTCGCGATTTTCCCACCGCCAAACGGTCATTGGTGCGACGCCCAGTTCGCCAGCAAGGGCTTCCTGGGTGCGGCCTTTGCTGGCCCGCCATATTGCCAAGGGGTGGTTGTTTTCAGCCATACCGCCGTATCTAAACCAAAACGGTAGGCTCCGCAAGCCCCTCTTCCTACCTTTTTGGTCATGGGAGTTATCCACAACGGTAGGTAAGCTTCTTATATGCCCCCTCGGATCGGCCCAAGGAAACCCGTAAGGCTGTTCCTCGCGGAATGGCGGGAGAGTCGTGGCCTGACGCAACAGCAGCTCGCCGACCGACTAGAAACCAGCGATGTCACGGTTTCGCGGTGGGAAACCGGCAAGCGAAAGCCTGATGATGACGCCAAGGGCGCCATAGCCTGGGTTCTTGGCATCGAAATCGTTGATCTCTATAGGCACCCCGACCAGCCCAGCGCCGACGCGCTCCTGCGGGATCAGCCCCGAGACGTGCAGGACCAGGCATTTAGGGTCATCGCGGCCATGCGCCGGCAAACCAACTAGCCAAAATCCAAGGTTCCCGACTCACTAAACCATTCCGGCCACTGCCGTTTCTGCCGTCCTACCATTTTGGCTAAATAATTATTGAGACCCTATTGCATTCTCCTACCGGTTTGGTAGGTTCATCCCCATCGAACACGGCATCACGCCGACGACGGGGACACCAAATGGCCAGCAAGCAAAAGTGGGAAGTCGGACAAATCGTCAAGGTGGGGTTCGTCTCCGGCCTTGAGGTGATCGGCAAGGTCGCCACTCCCGGCGACTACATGCCTGACCTCTACGTGCTCGTGCAGGCTTCGACCAAGCGCATCTATCGCTTCGTCCCGCACAACGGCCTGACCCGCTGCGCCACGCTCGCCGAAGCTGCGGCTTGGTAGGAGGGCGACATGGCAATCACCAACATCCGCTACTTCGTGATTTGCGCCGATTACGGGCGCGATGGCCGCGAGGCGGTCGTCGATCCCGAGATGACGTTCCGCGGCGCCCTCGAGAAGGTCCGCGAGATCATCGGTGACGGCAACGAAATCGCCTTCGCTCATGAGGTCACCTACTACATCGGCGGTAGCCACCACGTCTCCGACGTGAAGGACGAGCTGATCAACCGCGCGAATGACCTCCGGCTGGAGGCGGCTGAGTGATGGCCAAGACCTTCGATCCCAAGCGCTACGAGCTCGCCGCAGCGTTTCTGGCGGATGACACTGACCTCAACACTGAGGCCGCGCGCGTCACGCTCGCCGCTGAAATCCAAGAAGCCATTGAAGCCGAGCTGTTCTTCATGCGCTCGCAGCTCAAGGCAGCGAGGAACGCAGCATGACCAAAGACCGCATCGAAATGCTGCTCTGCTGCGTCGGCGTCTACCTCGTCGTCCTCTCCTCTCTCATTTGGGGGACGTGATGACCAGCCAGGAATTTGCGAATGTTCTCCTGTCGCATTGGCAGAACCTCTGGCCGCTTCCGGCCGCCGAGAGGATCAAAGTCATCGACGACCTAAAGCTGGATTACGAGTTTGAACGCCAGCTCGAGGCCGTCTCTGTCGAAATGGCAAACCCGGAGTTCGCGTGATGTCCCGTATGTCAGAACTGGATATGGCTCGCCAGACCATTGAGGCAATCCGCCCGATCCCGCTTGCAGATTGGGAGGCAAGTGTTCGTCCCCATCTCGACTTCATCGAGGCTGGCGCTGCGATGGCTGCCCGTCATGCAAGGGCCTTATCTCGGCGCCCCAGCTTCGAGAGCCTTGCCGAGGATGAACTGCGCCGGACCCGCGATGTTTTACAGCGCGCACTCTCCGATATCACGGCAGCCCAGGAAGCCTACCAGAAGGCGCCGGCAGAGCAATGACGCCGACCTTCTGCGAGGACTGCGACAACGTACACGCGGAGACGCGCAAGCAGGGTCCGTCTCGCTGGGTGTGCATGAAGTTTCCGCGGCTCGAAGGGCTTTCTCCCGTCGCGCCGAAAGCCTGGATCGACAAAGAGCCATACATGCGATGCGTCGGAATTAACGGGGGCTTTTGCCCTTTGTTCGTGAAGCGTCGCGACGGCCAGAAGGATATCGGACTATGAGCTTCACCGATCAGGCGAAGGCTGCACTAGCGGCAAAACTCCCAGCGAGCGCTGTCAAGTCTCGCAAGCAGGGCGGCCGAGATGTATCATATATCGAGGGCTGGAAGGCCATCGATGAAGCCAATCGCATCTTTGGCTTTGACGGGTGGACGCGCGAAACGATCGACATCAGGTGCGTCGCCGAAAAGGACCGCGAGATCGGTCAGCAGAAAAAGCCCGGCTTTGGCGTCTCCTATATCGCGAAGGTCCGCGTAATTGCGTTCGCTGGCGACAGCCTCGTCACACGCGAAGGTGTCGGCGCCGGCCACGGCATCGACCAGGATCTGGGACAGGCCCACGAGAGCGCAATCAAGGAGGCTGAGACGGACGCAATGAAGCGCGCCCTCATGACCTTCGGCAACCCCTTCGGCCTCGCACTGTACGACAAGGAACAGACCAACGTAGCCGATGAAAGCGATGTGGTTCGCGACCGATTTATTGCGGACTGCAAGGCAATCATCGCGGAGTTTCCCAACAACGATCCGGCTGCTGGCAACTGGTGGAAGTCGCCCGAGCAGGCCAAGGCGCGGCGCGATTTCGATTTGCCGCAGACTATCGTTGATGAATTGAAAGCTCTCGTCATCGCCAAACTCCCTGCGGATCGGAAAGCAGCATGACCGCATTCAAGGGAACATACGCCGACTGGAAGCTCATCAAGAGCCGCAGTGTCGTACAGATAATTTTCGAGGTGCCGCTTCATGAGGCGGATGCAGCTTACGAAGTGCTCGGCGGCATGCCAGCCCCGGCCACCGAGCGTTGGTTTGGGATCGCCGCGTTGGCGCCCAAACCCGCACAGCCCCAGCCAGTTGTTGACAAGCCTCTGGCTGGGGCGAAGCGCGACTGGCGAGACATGGCGCCGGCACAGCAGGCCGGAATCCGCTGCGATGAGCCTGCGTTCGTTGCCTTCCTCAAGGAGGAGCGTCCTGACGACTGGCACGAGGCAACCGACGCCGCTGAATGTGTGCGTATGATCTGCGGCGTCTCATCCAGGTCGGAGCTTACAACGAACCACGCCGCGCGCGTGATCTGGCATCAGCTCGATACCCAATACGGCGCATGGAAGGCCCTCGAACATGCGTAGCACCAACGAATGGCGCGGTAAGACGGACGATAGTGCGATTCCGGATCGGGTGAAAAGCCGCGTCTTCGAGAAGTTCGAGGGCTACTGCCCGAAGTGCTCGCGCGAGCTCCGCGCCGGCCAGTGGCAGTGCGACCACATCATTCCGCTGATCTTGGGCGGCCTTCATGCCGAGAGCAATTTGCAGCCGCTCTGCACTACGCCCTGCCATAGTGCGAAAACCGCTCTGGACGTGAAACTGAAAGCCAAGGTCGCGCGCGTTCGCAAGCGTCACCAAGGCATCAAGAAGCCGAGCAAATTTCGCGGATGGAAGAACATGCGCGGTGAGCCCGTTTACGCACCGAGGGAACGCTAATGGCCGCCCTCCTCGTCCTCGCGCTACTCGGCATCCCGGTCTACGCCGCGTCTCTCTTCACCAACCACACGCTTTGAGGATCTGACAATGGCGCTACTCGGCAAGGCATATCGACCGACGTTCTTTCTGTTCGCTGGTGTGGTGGCAGTCGGGATTGCGGTTTGGTGGGTCTGGTAGTGACGCTACGACAGCGCAACTGAGGATTTTGATTTGAGACGAATTGAGACCATAGCCGAAGGCGTGACCCTGTACCTGGGGGATTGCCGGGAGATATTGCCGACGCTGACGCGCCACGACGCGACGGTCACGGACCCTCCCTATGGCATCAACGCGGCGCGAGACCGGAAGAGCCAGAAGCATGGCTGGCGCGACTACGCGGCGCCGGGATGGGATCTTGAGAGGCCGCCTTCAGACCTCATCAAACTTATCCTCGGCTCGGCCAAGCACACCATCGTTTGGGGCGGGAACTACTTCACTGACAGCCTTCCTCCGTCGAGCAAGTGGCTGTCCTGGGACAAGGGCCAGACCGATTTCTCGCTGGCTGATTTTGAATTGGCGTGGTGCTCCTTTGACGGGGCGGCTCGGCGCATCATGCTGCCGCGCTCCGTAGCCCTTCAGGACGGCAAGGAACACCCCACGCAAAAGCCCATCGAGGTTATGCGGTGGTGCATCGACAAGCTCCCTGACGGATGCAGGACGATCCTTGACCCCTTTATGGGTTCAGGGACGACCGGAGTAGCCGCCGTGAACCTCGGTCTCGGCTTTACGGGCATCGAAATGGTGCCGGAATACTTCGAGATCGCCAAGCGGCGCATCGAGGCCGCCCTCGCCGCCCCCGATATGTTTTCCGCACCAGCGAAGCCGGCCATCAAGCAGGAGGCATTCGAGCTATGACCTTCCACCGCTGGGTCATCCACGCGCGCGTCTCCGATTATCTCCGCCTCGGCTGGCTTGCGCTGCCGTCGCTGGAAGGCACGGGCCACGGCATCTATTCGGCGCATTGCGTTTGGCTTTGCGGCTGCCGGCTGGTCGAACCCACACTTGCGCTTACATCGCCGCACGGAGCATGACGATGAGCGAGTCCATCGGCGTTCTTTTCCTGGGGATTTTTCTAGCCGGCGCTGGCCTAAGCGCTCTGCACGCATGGGGGATTATTGGATGACCAATTCACAGTTGCCGTGTTCCGCTGGAAGCCGCGATGAGGCTCGAAAGCATCACGCTGACGAGTGGGTGCGTCAGATCATCAATGCGGGCGGCGACGAGAATTTGGCCCAGCAAGCCGTTGCCCTCGCCGCCCTCAACGGCCTGTTTGATCACGTCCCAGATGCTGCCCAATCGGTGCAAGTTAGGCTGGCGACAATTGAGGAATGTGCCAAGCTGGTCGAGCCCAAACAGCCAAGGCCGTGCGATTGCGAGCGTTGCTACTGCAGCAACCGTGGCGACATGGAAGCCGTGGCATCCTGGGATGCGGATGCATACAACGCCAAGGCTATCCGTGCTCTGGCCGAGCCCGTAGATCGCTACGACGAAGCCATGGCCGCGATTGACGCCTGTATCGGCCCCGCGCATGAGCGCTCATCTTCCGGCAATGGCGGACTGACGCCTGCCCTGATGAATGCCACGACGGTATCGTGCACAGGTTTGGATATCACTATCGCCTGCAACGACCACGGCACCAAAGACGCGCTCATGGATGCGCTGGTCGATGCGGCTTACATGCCAGCTCAACCGCAGCGATCTGCCGGCACCAGCGATGAACTCGCCCTTGTCTTAGTCAACGCCGAGCGAGAGCGTTACAGCCTGTCGCCACTGCTTTTGTCCGCTCTGTCGGACAAGGGATATGACCTTGTGAAGCGGTACGCGCGGACAGCCCTATCAGCGGTGACGCGCCCTGTGCTGGGAGGTGAAAAATGATCACAATCGACGATCTGAAGAAGAACGCTAAGTTTCGCGGTCTCATGTTTCTCGACATGGCACACGGGGCCTATGAGAACCATTACCAGAGCGAGACTTATCCGCGCCTCGTCGTCATCAAGGCCGGCGCGCCTCGCTCGCCAAAGGTCAAGCAGATCCACACCACGACCTATTTCGTGGACAGCATGGAATGCCCGGATTTGGATGCAGTGATCAACCTGCTCAACGCCACGCCGCACCCGAAACGTACCGACCTGGCGCGGCATCAGGACGAATCCTCACCCCCGCCTTCTTCGCATCACTCAGCACCTCAGGGGAAATAAATGGACGCAGCAGAAGCCGAAGAGTTGGTCGGCAACATGTGGAAACAACTTGGCGAACAGATCATGAGCGCCATCCCGGATATTGTGATTGGAGGCGAGCCACAGAAGGCCATCCGATGGGCGACATGCGCCGAAGCCTGCTTCTGGAAGGCGACTGGCGACGCTGACACTCACGACGTCAAGGACGTGCTCGATGATGTGTCCGCAGTGGGGGAGAGAAACGATGGTTAGCCTTAGCGAACGTCAGCGCAAGGTTCTGGAGGTTCTTGCCGGATGTAACGAGAATGAAGGAGTCCTGTTCTTCAGCCACATCGCTACGTGGAGTGGACTTCCATTGCGTGAAGCGCGTTTAGCCACCAGGGCGCTGAAGCGGAAGGGGCTGGCCGAGCAAACGAGCTGCTGGGACGATGACGGGTGCGTGCGCGGTAGCGGCTACATCTGCACGCAGGCCGGGCGCGCTCTCATAAGTGCTGCTGTGGGAGGATCGCGTGAGTGAACCAACTCCAATCCATTGCTGGAGCGTTTGGCATCCCAAACACGAATGGGGCCTGAACATTCCAATGCTTTATCAGTCGAGGGATGTGGCGGTTTACAAGCTCAAGGCCGGCGGCGTGTGGCCGCTCAAGGATGGTTGGAAGCTGATTCCGGTCACGGTCTCTTCGCGGCTTCCTTCAGAACATTGAAAGTGGGAAACATGAAAGAGATCAGGGGACTTTTGTGGGCGATATTCTGGGTGCTTTGTTTGATCGCCGGCATGATGATCGGGCGCCACTGATGCGCGCCTGGTCACAACTTTCCTCAAACAAGTGAGCATGTGAAATGGAAATATTGTTTGGCGGGATTATCGTCTATTTCATCATCGTCGCGCTGTTTTGGAGGCAATCCATCATGAAAAGATTATGGTGTTGGCTCCGCAGCCACCCGTATCCGTGGGTCTACGTCTGCGAGCCGGAGGATTGGATTCTCAACAGCTCGCCGCCGAGCAAATGCTCTAATTGCGGGTGCACGTCGCGATGACCATGAACCAATCTATCCCCGACGCACTCGACGTCGCCGTGGCGCACCATACCCGGCTTGGTGGCCGGCGTGCAGACGACATGCTCGGAATCCAGCAAATGCCGTTCGGCTACGCGCTGTTGATCGACGCTGACGAAACCTACTTCAATTGGCTGCGATACGATGGCCAAGAAGGCGCCCAGACTTGGAACAAGTGGGCGGCATATCGTGGCGCCAAGTGGAATTTCGACAACTCGACAGCGCCGATCCACAAGCCTCTAGTCGTGATGACGGGGAATTCATGACCGAAGCTATCGATACGAAGTATCTTCGCGCCGTCCTGTCGAACAACATCGAACGCGCCAACGATATCATCTGGGACGTGCAAAATAAGCCAGAGTTCAACAACAGCGACCCGAACGTGCTGGGTGTCGTCGCCGTCGCTGAGCAGATCGTGATAAGCCTAACGGCACTCACCGTTGATATTGACAGCATAAGTGAATGGCAGCCGATAGAGACCGCTCCGAAGGATGGGACCGAGATTTGGCTATTCGGGCCAGCTCCAGAGGGGCCGCGCGTAACCATCGGTCACTGGTCACAGGAAGAGGAAACGAGAAACCATATCGGTGATTGCGGCGGTGAATGCCGATGCCCAGAATACGAATACTGCGACCCGTGGTGGATCAGTTCTGACGGAGGTTTTTCGAAAGAGTGGCCCTGCACGATGTGGCAGCCATTGCCAGTACCAAAACCACTCACATACTCAGTGACGTCGAACCTGCCACCACCCCAGCGCGAGTAGTCGCTCTTGTCACTTGCGATGTTGAACTATTTTGTAAGTGTATGCAGAACCTTAGAAATCCGCTTCAAATCAGCTATTCACATTCAAAGTCAGTTAGGGAACACTGCCTCCGTGAGCATGCCAAGCCCTGAAACACTAGAACGCGAACAGGAAAAGCTTTGGGTCAAGGACTCGGAGCTGATCCGCCGCCTTGGCGTGCCGGAAAAGAAAGCACGAGAGGCAATCCGGATGTTGGAACGAATGACGGGCTTCCCAAAGAAGCAGAAACTCTGGGGCGATCGGCGATATTGGCCGGCGGTCAAGCAGTTCATGGATAAGCAGTATGGCGGGAGGCAGAGCGCATGAGCCCGCCCCGCATCAAGGACGCGCCCGGCCACATCTGGCGCAAGCACACGCGCGGCTGGGAGTGCCGCTGGCAGGCCCGCACCGATCTCGTCGAGCGCGGCTTCATCCCAAAAAGCCAACAGCTATTCGTCGGCCAGGAGCCGAACGAGACCGAGGTCTCTTTCATCCAGGACCAGTGCCGGCGCCTTCAAGACGAGATGCTGACCTTCGGACGTGGCGGCCTGCCGCAGATGAACGCCTATGAGGGTTCGCTGAAGTCGCTGATCAACTGCTACCAGACCGATCCGGACTCGCCCTACCGCAAGCTGCGCTTCAACGTTCGCAGGAACGTGGACAATTTGTTGCGCCGCCTCGTTGCTGACCACGGGCACGAGGATCTTGGCGACATCAAGGGCCGCACCGTCCTTGCTTGGTACAAGGAATGGACCGGCGATGGCGTGAAGATCTCGATGGGGTCGGCCTTCGTCGGCCAGCTCCGCTCCCTGTTCACCTTCGGCCGGTCTATCCTCGAGTGCCAAGAGTGCGTCCGCCTGGGTCAGGTGATGCACGATCTCAGGTTCAAGGGAACGGCGGCACGGAAGGTCAGTGTGACTGCTGAGCAGGCCGACGCCATCCGCTATAAGGCCCGCCTGCACTTCGGCTGGTACTCTCTGGCGCTCGGCCAGGCCTTCCAGTTTGAATGCACCCTGCGACAGCGGGACGTGATTGGCGAGTGGGTGCCGATCGCGGAGGATGGCCTGTCTGCCACCGTCCACAAGGACATGAAGTGGATTCGCGGCATCGTCTGGCAGGAGATCGACGAGAACCTGATCCTGCGGCACATCACGAGCAAGAAGCAGAAGGAGACCGAGGTTGACCTGAAACTGGCGCCGATGGTGCTGGAGGAGTTCGGCGAGCTCGTCGGCGGCCAGCCCCTGCTTGTCACCGACCCCGTTACCAAGAAGGTCAGCGTGAACCGCCACCTGCTGCCGGCGAACGGGCCGATCATCATCAACGACGTGAGCGGCTTACCCTGGAGCCCGAACGAATACCGCCGGAAATGGCGGTTGGTGGCCACCAAGGCCGGGGTGCCTAAGAACGTCTGGAATATGGACAGCCGGTCAGGGGCAATCTCAGAGGCTATCGCGGCCGGGGTTCCACTGGAGTTCGTCCGCCATGCTGCGACGCACAGCGATATTGCGCAGACCCAAGAGTACGACCGCATCCAGGCGAAGGCCACGGCCAAGACCATGACGGCCCGCGTCGAGAGCCGGAACAAAAAAGAAACAGAATAGCGTAAAAACGTAGCGCGAACACGATAACTGACAAATGACTGACTTGATTGCGGCGGGTACTATTTTTATAGGGTTTCAGGAAATTCCGCACTGATCGCGGATCAGCGCGGCCTCGGGATCGAACCTGATCGGGAATGGCCCCTGCATGTCGCCGGACTGATCGACATAGCGGACCTCGATGGTGCCGGCCGGCGCATCCGGCGGCAATTCGATCGACGGGTTCGGCATCCGCTTGCGCGTGCGCGGATCGAGCGTGTCGATGAAGCCGGTCTCGCGGAAATCGCCATTGCCGGCCATGCGCCAGGAAATGCCGAGCGTCGGGTCGGCGAAGGAGAACACCACGCTCCAGCCGCCATTGTGCCGCGAGAAGCTGGCGATCGGCGCGTTGGTGGTTTCCTCCTTCGGCACGCGCGGTACCGACACCGGCGGAAGAGCCGCGAGCTTCTGCGGCGGCGGATCGGCCGGGCGCGCAGCGGCCGTCGCGTCCTTGGCAACGCCGCTGAGGAACACGTCGTCGACCATCTGGTCGAAATAGACCGGCACCTGCCTGTGCTTGACGGTGTCGGCCATCTCGCTGACGAGACGACGGGTGCGCTGCGCCACCTGCACCAGGTTCTCGCCGGGCTGGAGCAGCTCCTTGGCGAAGGTGCGCGTGAACACCGAATTGGGATTGGCGTCGTCGTTGGAGAGACGATCGAGTGCGGTCTGGCGGGGACCCGCGGAGAACACCGAGAACACGCCTTCGGGCAGCTGCACCATCGGCGCGAGGCCGCCGCCGCCGGCGACCGCGCGGGTGCCTTTGCGCTCGAACGGGTTGTTGCGGCAGGCGTCGAACACCAGGATCGACGTGCGCGCCTTCTTGTTCTGAAGGCGCTCGACGATGCGGTCGGCCAGGATGGAAGCGTCGCGCACCAGCTCTTCCTGCCCTTCGGTCGCCGCCGGCACGTCAGTCGGCAGCAGGTAGTTCTGGCCCGCGATCTCGAAGCCGTGGCCGGCGTAGAAGAAGAATGCGGTGTCGCCGGGCTCGATCGTCCTGTCGAACGCGAGCAGCGTCTCGGAGAATTGCTGCCGGCTCTGGTTCTCGGCGACCATCACCGAGAAGCCGAGCTGCTTCAGCGTATCGCCCATGGTACGGGCGTCGTTGACCGCCTTGAGGAGCTTGGGGACGTTCCTGTAGTCGTTGTTGCCGACGACGAGCGCAACGCGTTTCTCGGCTTGTGCGGGCAGCGCGAAGCCGCTCAGGCTCACCGCAAGGCCAAGGGCCGCCAGAATTCTGAAAAGCCGACGCGTCATCGTAAAATTCCCGTTGGAGAACGGCGCTCCGCCGGCCCCCTCGAACAGCGATTCATGGGAACCCACTGCCGTTGATGATAGTCGGTCCAGCCATATCGACGGTTCAACGCCGAGAGCCCTCGGGTTCCGTCATCAGGACTATGGCAGATTCCTCCGGAATCTGCTTTTTCTAGGTAGCTGCGCGCTGCAAGCGGGGGCTGCCGTGTATCGATGGTGTACTGACGAGGTCGAGCCGCATGACCGGTTCGACTATTGGCGCGAGGTCCGGTCCAAGGGCCTGTTCGGCGTCACCGCCGAACTCGAGCGCGAGCGCCGCGCGGACTTCTACGGCGAATTCTCGCTGCGCCAGCTCGGCGGCGGTGGGCTCGTCGAGCTGAAGGCGTCGCACTACACGGTCGAGCGCAGCAACTCCGACATCGCCTACGCGCCCGGCGACAGCATCTGCGTCTACCAGCAGCTCGGCAGCGGCGGCTGGTTCGGCGGCATGCGCACCGGCGACTTTGCGATCGCCAACGGCAGCTTCGCCACCAGCCATACCGACCAGCCCTATCGCACCGCGCCGCTCGGCGCAGGCGGCTTCCACCTGCGCATCCTGAAGATCCCCGTGAGCAGGCTCTCCACGCAGGACAGGCGCATGCGCGAGCTTGCGCCCCGGACCTTCAGCGATCCCGGCCTGGCGCCCCTGCTCGGCGCCTGCTTCGCCGACCTCGATGACGCCGCCGCGGGCGATAACGGCGCCACTGATGCGACCTCAGTCGCCCAGACCTCCTTGGATCAAGCCTCCTTGGATCAAGCCTCCTTGGATCAAGCCTCGCTCGTCCAGGCCTTGGCCCATCTGGCGCTGATCGAGCGCGGCATCGTGCGACCCGGCAGCCGCCGTGGGCAGGCCGCGCTACGGACCGCCCGGCTCTCGCAGGCGCGGCGCCTGATCGCGCGCCATCTGCAAGACCCCGGTCTGGCGCCGGCGATGGTGGCCGACCAGCTCGGCGTGTCCGTGCGTCACCTGCACATGCTGTTCGAAGCCGCGGCGAAGAGCTTTTCGCAGACCGTGACGGACGAACGCCTGAAACAGAGCCGCCGCCTGATGCGTGAGGCGCCGGACCGGCTGATCGCTGATATCGCGACCTCCTGCGGCTTCGAGAGCCTGGCGACCTATTACCGGGTCTTCAACGCCGCCTACGGAATGGCCCCCGGCGATTTCCGGGCCCGGGGCCCGGAAGGGCGTTAGCCGTCCCTCGGGCAGCTATCGCCCGGTTAACGGTGGAGGCGGAAAAGCCCAGCCGGGCCCGCTATTTGAGCAAAAACCTCAGGTTTTTTAGGGTCTTCCCGCGCCCGCTCCATTGACTTTGGCCGATTCCCGCCTATGTTCCGGGGCGACGCGGCTCAGATCGAAGACCGATTCTTGAGCCTTGCGCTTTGTTCGCGTGAGTCAGCACCCCCAGCTTCTTTGAGAGCGCGCCGTTTCGGGGTGGAACGCGACAGCCTTAATTACCCTCGATTCCGAACGGCGGTTTCGACCAG
This sequence comes from Bradyrhizobium sp. LA2.1, assembly GCF_040547725.1. Lineage (NCBI taxonomy): Bacteria > Pseudomonadati > Pseudomonadota > Alphaproteobacteria > Hyphomicrobiales > Nitrobacteraceae > Bradyrhizobium > Bradyrhizobium sp. LA2.1. The sequence goes on along the minus strand of NZ_JBEPQI010000014.1, from coordinate 94,276 downwards.
AGGCTCAATGTCCTTTTCAAATCTCGGACTGTCCGAAAAAGTCCTCGCCGCAGTGGCGGCCACCGGTTACACCACCCCCACCCCCATCCAGGAACAGGCGATCCCCCACGTCCTCGCACGCAAGGATGTGCTCGGCATCGCCCAGACCGGCACCGGCAAGACCGCGGCCTTCGTGCTGCCGATGCTCACCATCCTCGAAAAGGGTCGCGCCCGCGCGCGCATGCCGCGCACGCTGATCCTGGAGCCGACCCGCGAGCTCGCGGCGCAGGTGAAGGAAAACTTCGACCGCTACGGCGCCGGCCAGAAGCTCAACGTCGCCCTGCTGATCGGCGGCGTTTCCTTCGGCGACCAGGATGCCAAGCTGACGCGCGGCGTCGACGTGCTGATCGCCACCCCCGGCCGCCTGCTCGACCACACCGAGCGCGGCGGCCTCCTGCTCACCGGCGTCGAGCTGCTCGTCATCGACGAAGCCGACCGCATGCTGGACATGGGCTTCATTCCTGACATCGAGCGCGTCTGTAAGCTCGTCCCGTTCACGCGGCAGACCCTGTTCTTCACCGCGACCATGCCGCCGGAAATCCGGCGCATCACCGAGACCTTCCTGCATAATCCGCAGAAGGTCGAGGTCTCCAAGCCCGCCACCACCGCCGTGACCGTCACGCAGTGTCAGGTCCCGGCCGGGCGCGAGGCGCATGAGAAGCGTGAATTGCTGCGACGCCTGCTGCGCGAGGCCAAGGATCTCCAGAACGCGATCATCTTCTGCAATCGCAAGCGCGAGGTCGCCGTCGTTCACAAATCACTGCAAAAGCATGGTTTCAGCGTCGGCGCCCTGCATGGCGACATGGACCAGTCGGCCCGCACGGCGGCGCTCGAACAGTTCCGCAAGGGCGAACTGCCGCTGCTGGTCGCCTCCGATGTTGCCGCCCGCGGCCTCGACATCCCTGAGGTCAGCCACGTCTTCAATTTCGACGTCCCCCACCACCCCGACGACTATGTTCACCGCGTCGGCCGCACCGGCCGCGCCGGCCGGTCCGGTATGGCGATCTCGCTCGTGACGCCGCTCGACCAGAAGTCGATGGTGGCGATCGAGAAGCTGATCGGCCAGAGCATTCCGCGCGCCGAGGGCGATTTCGAAGTGCCCGCGGACGCAGGCGAGCAGAGCGCACGTTCGCGCGAACCGCGCGGGCGCGACCGTGAACGTTCGCGCGGCGGACGCGGCAAGCCGCAGCGTGGCCGCGATCGTGAGCGCAGCCACGAGCCCCGCGAACCGCGCGGCGAGGCGAGGCCTTCCGCAGAGACACAGCCCGCTCCCGAAGCGAGACCTGCACGTGAGCCGAGGCCCGCACGGGAGGCGAGGCCTCCGCGTGAAGCGAAGCAATCATCCGAGCCGCGCGGTGGATCGCGCCAGCAAGCCAATCCATCGCATGTGCCGTCGATCGGCCGCCCCGAGCCGCGCCGCCAGCGCGAGGCCGATACCGAGCCCGGCGATCACTCGCACCTTCCGGCGTTTCTGCTCCGGCCAGTGCGTTCTCCCGCCGGCGCTTGACGCGCCGGCGCGATTCAGGCTCGGTTGAGCTGAGCCGCCTCACACTTTTTCTGATGCATTCGCGAACGTCTGTTTACAGAGCGTTCACGATCGTCCGTTAGCCTGCGAACATAATTTAAGTATTGCTGCGGTCGATGGCGCACCGACCGCTGTGGGGTATGTTCAGTGGTCAAGGTGCTCGACGAACACGAACGCACGATGGCGTTCGCCGAAGTGGCTCTCGGTCAGATCCGCTCGCTTCGACAGACTGCAATTCCCCGCAATTACGAGATCTGGTACGTCTACGCCACCGGCTATAACGCGCCGCTCAACAAGATCATCAACGAGACGCTGGCGCGCCACGGCAAGCTGACCGAAGGCGATCTCGAGCAGATCTACGAGACCTATCTTTCCCACATCAAGACCACCGACCGCATCGACAAGGTCGGCGCACGCGTCATCGGCGAGATCGACGACGTGATGACGGTGCTGAGCGAAGCGCTCGGGATGACCGGCTCCTACGATGCCAGCCTGTCGGGCGCGACCGAGCAACTGTCGTCGGCCAAGAGCCGCGACCAGATCAAGTCGATCGTCGAGACGCTGGTGCGTTCGACCAGCGAGATGCGCGAGACCAACAAGGCGCTGGAAGACCGGCTGACCCTGTCCAAGAACGAGATCAGCAATCTCCAGCAGAGCCTGGAGGCGATCCGCGCCGAGAGCCTGACCGATCCGCTGACGGGGTTGGGCAATCGCAAATATTTCGATCGCATGATCGGCATGGCCGTGCAGAGCGCGCTCGCCTCGGGCGAGCCGCTGTCGCTGCTGCTGTTCGACATCGATCATTTCAAATCGTTCAACGATTCCTACGGCCATCTCACCGGCGACCAAGTGTTGCGGCTGGTCGGCCTGTCCATGAAGCAGACCATCAAGGGACAGGACATCACCGCGCGCTATGGCGGCGAGGAATTCGCGGTTCTGCTGCCCAACACGGCGCTGCGCCAGGCCCTCACCGTTGCAGATCACATCCGCCGCGCCGTGATGGCGAAGGAATTGAAGAAGAAATCGACCGGCGAGATCCTCGGCCGCGTCACCATCTCCGTCGGCGTCTCCATGCTCAAGCAGGGCGACGACCCTGACGCGCTGATCGAGCGTGCGGATGCCTGCCTCTATGCCGCCAAGCGCAACGGGCGCAACCGCGTGATCTGCGAGGCCGATCCGGAATTCGCGATCGAGTCGCACAGCCGGGTAGCCTGACGCCGAAGCAGCGCGCCGAAGAAACGGCCGGCGCTTGACATTCCAACCCGCCGAACGACATCTTCCCCGCCGCCCGACTGCGAGCGTCGAGAGGACTTGTCGTCTTGCCCAATCCCCATGACTTTCACACACCGCAACCATCCTACACCAGGGACGAACTGCTGAGATCGAGCGACGGCGGCTATTTCGGCCCGGGCAACGCGCAATTGCCGGCCCCGCCGATGCTCATGATGGATCGCATCACCGAGATCAGCCTGGACGGCGGCGAGTTCGGCAAGGGCCACATCGTCGGCGAGCTCGATATTGTGTCCGGCCATTGGTTCTTCGATTGCCACTATCGCAGTGACGCGATGATGCCGGGAAGTCTCGGCCTGGATGCGATGTGGCAGATGATCGGCTACTGGCTCGGCTGGTCGGGCTCACCGGGCAAGGGCCGCGCCATCGGCGTCGGCGAGGTCGAGGCTACGGGATTGGTCACACCGGAGACGCGACGCGTGCGCTACGAGGTCGCCATGCGCATGGTCCGCCGCGGTAAGCTGGTGCTCGGAATTGCCGACGGTTGCGTGCTGGCCGACGGCGTCGGTGTCTTCATGGCCAAGGACATGAGGGTCGGACTGACCAAGGCCGTAGATTGATCCTCAGGTCCCGTAGGGTGGGCAAAGGCGCGTAGCGTCGTGCCCACCATCTCGGCATAACTATCTCGAACGGTGGGCACGCTTCGCTTTGCCCACCCTACGCACCGCCTTCTTGCCCACTTTCTTGGCTGGCTGCTTCTTCGCCACTGCCTTCTTCGCCTTCGGCCGCTTCTTCACCTTGGCGCGCTGGGCGGCGGCGAGCGCTGCCCTCGCCCATTGCGCAAGCTCCTCGGAATCGTCGAACAGGCGCGCCGGCAATTCCCAATAGGAATTCACCAGCACGGTTTTGGCGCGGGTCGAATACTGGAACGGCTTCGAGCCTTCCGCTTCAAAGTCCGGGATGGTGACCTCGTCGGCGCGGAAGAACAGGCCCGCGCGCAAGGCGAGCGCGAAGTTGATGCCGTCGGCGGAGATGCCGTAGCCGGAGAACATTTTTCGGATGGCGACGGGGCCGAAATCGGCGAACAGGTCGATCAGGAATTCGCGGTCCATGGCCAAGCTGTCTCCCCCACGGTCGTCCCCGCGAACGCGGGGACCCATAACCACCGGGAGGAGTTTAGCGAAGACTACCAGCCAGGAAAGCTTGGTACTGATACCGAGCGTCATCGCCAGATCACGCGGTACGGGTCCCCGCGTTCGCGGGGACGACAGCGACTTACCCGTCGATCTTCGCGGGCCGCAGCTCGACCGACTCGCCGCAGCCGCAGGCGGAGACCTGGTTGGGGTTGTTGAAGACGAACTGGGCCTGCATCTTGTCGGCCTTGTAGTCCATCTCGGTGCCGAGCAGGAACAGCACGGCCTTGGGATCGACCAGGATCTTGACGCCCTTGTCCTCGACCACCTCGTCGGTCGGGCGGACATCATGGGCGTATTCGACCGTGTAGGACTGGCCGGCACAGCCGCCGTTCTTCACGCCGACGCGCAGACCCACGATCTCGGAATCGGCGCGGTTCGTCAGCTCGCTGATGCGCTGGGCCGCGGCATCCGTCAGCCGCATCACCTGCGGGCGTGGCCGCCGGGGCTTTGGTGTCGAAGCTGGTGTTGCCTGGGTCATGTTACCTATGTGGTCCGTTGCGGAGCGAATTCAATGCGAGCTGAGACCGTCACCACATGTTGAGCACGAGGCGGGCCTCGTCGCTCATGCGTTCCGGCGACCACGGCGGCTCCCAGACGACCTTGACGTCGACCACGCCGACGCCGGGGACGCTGGCGACCGCGTTCTCGACCATGGTTGGCAGCTCGCCGGCAGCCGGGCAATTCGGCGTCGTCAGCGTCATCTGGACGTCAACCGAGCGGTCGTCCTTGATCTCGACCTTGTAGATCAGGCCGAGCTCGTAGATGTCGGCCGGGATCTCCGGATCGAACACGGTCTTGAGGCCCGCGATGATCTCGGTGGTGAGACGCTCGGTCTCCTCAGGCGGCAGCGCCGACTGGGTCTCCATCGGATTGGCTTTGACTTCGGCCGTGTCACTCATGCGAACAAATCCCGCGCCTTCAACAGCGCCTGTGCCAGATGATCGACTTCTTCCCGCGTATTATACATGCCGAACGACGCCCGGCAGGTGGCGGTTACATTGAACCGCTCTAAAAGAGGCATCACGCAATGGGTGCCGGCGCGCACGGCGATGCCCTGGCGGTCGATCACGGTGGCGACGTCGTGGGCGTGGGCGCCCTTGAGCTCGAAGGAGATCACCGGGCCCTTGCCCCGGGCGGTGCCGATCAGCCGCAGCGAATTGATCTCGCGCAGCCGGTCCTGGGCATAGGTGGTGAGATCGTGCTCGTGGGCGGCGATGCGCTCCTTGCCAATCGAATTGACGTAGTCGATGGCCGCGCCAAGGCCCACGGCCTCGACGATCGCGGGCGTGCCGGCCTCGAACTTGTGGGGGGGATCGCCATAAGTGACGATGTCGCGCGAGACCTCGCGGATCATCTCGCCGCCGCCGTTATAGGGACGCATCGCGACGAGGTGGTCGTACTTGGCCCAGAGGATGCCGATGCCGGTCGGCCCGTAGACCTTGTGGCCGGTAAAGACATAGAAATCGCAGCCGAGATCCTGGACGTCGACAGGCAGATGCACTGCACCCTGGCTGCCGTCGACGAGCACGGGAATGCCGCGCGCATGCGCGATCTTCACAACGTCCTTGATCGGGACAATGGTGCCGAGCGCGTTCGACATCTGCGTGATCGCGACCAGCTTGGTCTTCGCGGTCAGCAGCTTCTCGAACTCGTCGATGAGGAAGTTACCCTCGTCGTCGACCGGCGCCCACTTGATCACGGCGCCATGGCGTTCCCTGAGGAAATGCCACGGCACAATATTGGAGTGGTGCTCCATGATCGAGATGACGATCTCGTCGCCCTCTTTGATGTTCGGCTCGCCCCAGGACGACGCGACGAGGTTGATCGCCTCCGTCGCGTTGCGGGTGAAGATGACCTCTTCGGTCCGCGGCGCGTTGATGAACTGCGCAACCTTGCTGCGACCGCCCTCATAGGCCTCGGTGGCGGCATTGGCGAGGTAATGCAGGCCGCGATGCACGTTGGCGTATTCGGACGTATAGGCCTGCGTCATGCGGTCGAGCACGGCGCTCGGCTTCTGCGCCGAGGCGGCGTTGTCGAGATAGACCAGCGGCTTGCCGTAGACCTGCATGGCGAGCGCCGGAAAATCCTGGCGCACGCGTGCGACGTCGTAGGCACCGTTCTTGACTGCGGGATGCGTGCTCATTGGCGCCGCTCCAGCCAGCGCTCGGCGATGCCGATCACGTGCTCGCGCAAACCGTCATCGGCGATCTGCTCGATCGCTTCGCCCACGAAAGCCTGGATCAGCAGCGCCTGGGCCTGCTTCTCCGGGAGGCCGCGCGCCTTCAGGTAGAACAGCAGGCTGTCGTCGAGCGCGCCGGCAGTGGCGCCGTGGCCGCAGGAGACGTCATCGGCGAAGATCTCGAGCTCCGGCTTGTTGTCGGCCTCGGCTTCGTCCGAAAGCAGCAGCGCGCGGGTCATCATCTTGCCGTCGGTCTTCTGCGCGTCGGGACGGACGATGATGCGGCCCTGGAACACCGAATGGGCGCGATCGTCGATCACCGCGCGGAAGACCTCGCGGCTGACGCAGTTCGGCACGGCATGATCGACCACCAGCGTGGTGTCGCCGTGCTCGGTCTTCTGGAGCAGGTTCACGCCGTTGACGGAGAGGTCGCTGCCCTCGCCCGCCATCGTGATGAAGCCCTGGAGGCGGCTGACGGCAGCGCCAGTCGTCATGTTGAAGAAATTGAGCTTCGTGTTCGCGCCGACCGTGACGAACTGCGAGGTCACGTTCACTGCGTCGGGTGCATCGTCCAACAGGCGGATATGCGCGACGTCGGCATTGTCGCCGACCGAGAGGATGACGGCGTCGTTGACCTGGTAGGCCTTGGCACCGGCCGCAACAAAGCTCTCGATGATGGTGGCGCGAGCGCCGTTCCCGACCGCGATCCGCGAACGGCTGAAAGCCGACGCGGACGAAGCGGTCGCGATGTGGATGATCTGGATCGGCGCGGACAGCTGCGCACCGTCGGCGATCGACAACACGACGCCGTCGGTTGCCAGCGCCGCATTCAGCGCGATCACGGCATCGGTGGCCGCGGTCTTCAGGAGACCTGCGTCCTTCTCCAGCGCTTCCCGCAGCGTCTTGAGGCCCGCCTCAGAGGCAAGCGCCTTGACGTCGGAGAGATCGGCCGCGAACACGCCGTCGACCAGCACCAGCTTGCGGGCGCCTTCGATCGCATGCGCCTTGACGGCATCCGCGGCACGCTTCTGCGCGGCCGCATCGGGGCTGGCTGCAAGCGGCAGCACCTCGCCGACCAGTGCACGCAGGTCGGTGTATTTCCATTCCTCGATCCGGCGATGCGGCAGGCCGAGACGCTCATAGGTCTCGAACGCCTCGCGGCGTACCGCGATCACAGAAGGCGAACCCGGCAGGCGGCCTTCGGCGCTGGCGAAGAGATCGCTCACCGCGCGGCCGTTTCCGGTCTTTGCCACAGCAACGTTCATCCTAAAATTCCTTACGCGGCATCCTCGAACTGGGCGTAGCCGGACGCTTCCAGCTCCAGCGCCAAGTCCTTGCCGCCGCTCTTCACGACACGGCCCTTCGACATCACGTGCACGACGTCGGGCACGATGTAGTTCAGCAGCCGCTGATAATGGGTGATGACGACCATCGCGCGCTTGGGCGAGCGCAGCGCGTTGACGCCGTCGGCCGCAATGCGCAGCGCGTCGATGTCGAGACCCGAATCCATCTCGTCGAGGATGCACAGGCTCGGCTCGAACAGCGCCATCTGCAGCACCTCGTTGCGCTTCTTCTCGCCGCCGGAGAAGCCGACATTGACGCCGCGCTTGAGCATGTCCTGCGGGATGTTCAGCGACTTCGAGACCTCGCGGACCTTCCTCAGGAAGTCCGGGGTCGAATATTCGCTCTCGCCGCGCGCCTTGCGCTGCGCGTTCAGTGCGGTGCGCAGGAAGGTCATGGTAGCGACGCCGGGAATCTCGACCGGATACTGGAACGCCAGGAACACGCCCTTCGCGGCGCGCTCGTTGGGGTCCATCTCCAGCAGGTCCTCGCCCTTGAACAGGATCTGGCCGTCGGTGACCTCATAGCCGGGCTTGCCGGCGATGACGTGGGAGAGCGTCGATTTGCCGGAGCCGTTCGGCCCCATGATTGCGTGAACCTCGCCCTCGTTCACAGTCAGCGTCAGCCCGTGGAGGATCTCACGCTCCTCGACACGAACCTTCAAATCCTTCACTTCAAGCAAAGCCATCTTGGTGTCCAGTCTATTCAAATGATGCATGGAGCGCCGTAGCGCACCGCGAGGGTCGGCGATTAGCCGACCGACCCTTCAAGCGAGATCGAGATCAGCTTCTGTGCTTCCACCGCGAATTCCATCGGCAGCTGCTGAAGCACGTCCTTGACGAAACCGTTGACGACGAGGCCGACGGCTTCTTCCTGGCTGAGGCCGCGCTGGATGCAATAGAACAGCACGTCCTCGGAGATCTTCGAGGTCGTCGCCTCGTGCTCGAACGTCGCCGAGGAGTTCTTGGCCTCGATATACGGCACGGTGTGCGCGCCGCATTTGTCACCGATCAACAGGGAATCGCACGCCGTGAAGTTGCGCGCGCCGGTCGCTTTCCGGTGCGCGGTGACGAGCCCGCGATAGGTGTTCTGCGACTTGCCGGCGGCGATGCCCTTGGAGATGATCCGACTCGACGTGTTCTTGCCGAGGTGGATCATCTTGGTGCCCGAATCGACCTGCTGGAAACCGTTCGAGATCGCGATCGAGTAGAACTCACCGCTGGAATTGTCGCCACGCAGGATGCAGCTCGGGTACTTCCAGGTGATGGCGGAGCCGGTCTCGACCTGGGTCCAGGAAATCTTGGACCGGTCGCCACGGCAGTCGCCACGCTTGGTGACGAAATTGTAGATGCCGCCCTTGCCTTCCGAATTGCCGGGATACCAGTTCTGCACCGTCGAGTATTTGATCTCGGCGTCGTCATGCGCAACGAGCTCCACCACGGCGGCGTGCAGCTGGTTCTCGTCGCGCTGCGGCGCGGTGCAGCCTTCGAGATAGGAGACGTAGGAGCCCTTGTCGGCGATGATCAGCGTGCGCTCGAACTGGCCGGTGTTGCGCTCGTTGATGCGGAAATAGGTCGACAGCTCCATCGGGCAGCGCACGCCCGGCGGCACGTAGACGAACGAGCCGTCGGAGAACACCGCCGAGTTCAGCGTCGCGTAGAAATTGTCCGAGGTCGGAACCACCGAGCCCAGATATTTCTGCACCAGCTCGGGATGCTCGCGGATGGCCTCCGAGATCGGCATGAAGATCACGCCGGCCTTCTTCAGCTCGGCCTTGAATGTGGTCGCAACCGAGACCGAATCGAACACTGCATCGACCGCGATCTTGCGCCGGGCCGGATCTTCCTCGCCGGGCTTCGGCTCGACGCCTTCGAGCATGGCGACTTCCCGCAGGGGAATACCGAGCTTCTCGTAGGTCTTGAGAATCTCCGGATCGATCTCGTCGAGCGAGGTGACCGTCTTCTTCGGCTTCGGCGCCGCGTAGTAATAGAGGTCCTGGAAGTCGATCTTGGGATAGTCGACGCGCGCCCAGGTCGGCTCGGTCATGGTCAGCCAGCGCCGATAGGCCTCGAGCCGCCACTGGAGCATCCAGGCAGGTTCGTTCTTCTTCTCGGAGATGAACTTGACGGTCTCTTCCGACAGTCCCTTGGGGGCCTTGTCGGACTCGATCAGGGTCTCAAACCCATAACGATACTGATCGACGTCGATGCGCTTCACGCGCTCGACCGTCTCTTGCACGGCTGGCATTCTATCCTCCGCTCGCGGTTTCAAGGACCGCGGTGGATCACAAACTTGGACGAGTATTACGATGTTTTTCGGCAGAAAGCACGCGCTTAGAACCGTTCAAGCCGTGTTTCATCGCTTAGGCTCTAAGTAGGGTATTACCAAGCTTTCGCCAAGCCTCTAACGCCCTGTTGATGTCATCTGGTTCCGTGGACCAGCCCAGACTGAGACGCACCGCTCCCTGGGCGACGGTGGCATCATACCCCATCGCCGACAGCACGTGAGACGGCTGCACCTTGCCTGATGAACAGGCCGAGCCCGAGGACACAGCCACGCCTTCGAGATCGAAGCCGATCACGGCGGTTTCGGCCTTCAGGCCGGGGGCAGTGAAGAGGATGGTATTTGGCAACCGCTTGACGTCATCCGCGAAGACCATCGTGCCGGCGATCCCGCGGATTCCATTTTCCAAGGAATTTCTGAGGGTTGCCATCCGCTCCACATCCTCCGGCAGAGCCTGAAGGGCAGCCCTCACCGCTGCCCCGAAGCCGGCGATGCCGGCGACATTCTCGGTTCCCGCGCGCCGGCTCAACTCCTGTCCGCCACCCCGCAGCACGGGTTCCAGTCCAGCGATCCCCTCCGCCAGGACCAGCGCGCCGACGCCCTTGGGGCCGCCGATCTTGTGTGCGGAAAAGGTCGCAAGGTCTGCGTCCATAGCCTTGATATCGAACAGGATTTTCCCCAGCGCCTGGATTGCATCGACGTGCAGGAGCCCCCCGGCCGCGTGGACGATCTCAGCAGCCTCTGCGAGCGGCTGAATTGCGCCTGTCTCGTTGTTCGCAGCCATGATGGAGACCAGAGCCGGCGGGCCGTCACCGAGCAAGGCCTTCAGATGGTCGAGGTCGATCACGCCGGCGCGTGTGACCGGGATCTGGCTGACTTTCTCCGCTGGGAACCGGCCGCCTGACAGCACCGAGGCATGCTCGACGGCCGAGACCAACAAGCGCCCGACAGGGCCGCCGGACGGCCCCCGCAGACCGGGCGACAGCGCAAACGCATTGGCCTCGGTCCCGGTTGAGGTGAAGACGACGTTCCGCGGCAATGCACCGACGGCCGCCGCGAGCGTGGCACGGGCTTCCTCGACCAGCCGGCGCGCCTCGCGCCCTTCGGCATGGACCGAGGACGGGTTGCCGATCAGCTCCCACGCTGCAAGCATCGCGGTCCGCGCTTCAGCACGCAGCGGCGTGGTCGCATTCCAGTCGAGATAGGCGCGGCTCGGCATGAGGTATTATATTACTCCACGGATCGGGCTGGTGTGCCCGTCCTGAAGCCCGACATGGGCCCCCGTGGAGCGCTTGGCAACTCGATTCCGAATCCCCACCGCGCAATGACGCCGCCATGACACGCTAACATCTTGAGCCCATTGCGGGATGTTCAAGATGCTTGCTTTTTGACCCTCGCCTCATGTTAGAACGCCCGCGTCAGTTCACCGCGCGCCGCTCGCGCACCATCCGAGGGCGCCGCTCCACTCTTCCATTCGCGGTTTGATCGGCACAGCAGTCGATGAAGTCCGCACAATCGGTTGATTGCTGAAGAGCGTCTTCAAGGGATCAATCAAGAGATCATCATGCCTGAAGTCATTTTCACCGGCCCTGCTGGCCGTCTCGAAGGCCGCTATCACCCGGCCAAGCAAAAGAACGCGCCGATCGCGATGATCCTGCATCCGCATCCGCAGTTTCACGGCACGATGAACCACCAGATCGTGTACCAGTGCTACTACGCCTTCGCGCATCGCGGCTTCTCGGTGCTGCGCTTCAACTTCCGCGGCGTCGGCCGCAGCCAGGGCTCGTTCGACCACGGCACCGGCGAATTGTCGGATGCGGCCGCAGCCCTCGACTGGGCACAGACCATCAATCCCGAAGCGCGTGCCTGCTGGGTCGCCGGCTTCTCGTTCGGCGCCTGGATCGGCATGCAGCTGTTGATGCGCCGTCCCGAGGTCGAGGGCTTCATCTCGATCGCGCCGCCGGCCAATCTCTACGACTTCTCGTTCCTGGCGCCCTGCCCGTCGTCGGGCCTGATCGTGCATGGCGAGAAGGACGCGGTGGTGCCGCCCAAGGACGTCAACACGCTGGTCGAGAAGCTGAAGACTCAGAAGGGCATCGTGATCGACCAGCAGGTCATCCCCGGCGCCAACCACTTCTTCGACGCCAAGCTCGAGCCGCTGATGGAAACCATCACGGCCTATCTCGACATGCGCCTCGCCAACGTGCGCTAAGGCCTCAAATGGGCTGCTTCGTCGCCTTGCTGCGTGCCGTCAATGTCGGCGGCACCGGCAAGCTGCCGATGAGCGAGCTCAAGGCCATGTGCGAGGAGCTCGGCTTCGCCGCCGTGCGCACCTATATTGCGAGCGGCAACGTCGTGTTCACGAGCCGCAAGTCGGAAGCTGCAATCAAGACCGCCCTCGAAAAGCGCCTGCACGCCTACGCCGGCGCGCCGGTCGGGGTGCTCGTGCGTAGCGCCGCCGAGATGGCGCAAGTCTCGGCCGACAATCCTTTTCCAAAGGCAGCGCCCAATCGCACCGTCGCGATCTTCCTCGACAGGGCGCCACCTGAAGACGCGCTTGCCAGCATCCGCGGCCAGAACAACGAAGAGCTCAGCCTCGGCCGCCGCGAGATTTACGTGCACTATGGCGACGGCATGGGGACATCGAAGCTCGTCATCCCCGCCGCCAAGACCGGCACCGCGCGCAACATGAATACCGTCGCAACGCTCGCGAAGATGGCCGCGGAGATCTAGGCCAGCTTGAGCGCGGCGATCCCGATCAGCACGAGCGCAATGCCGGCAAGCTTCATCGCACTCAAGGTCTCGCCGAACAGCACGACGCCCAGCAGGAAGGTGCCGGCCGCGCCGATGCCGGTCCACACCGAATAGGCGACGCCGACCTCCAGCACCTGCAAAGCGCGTCCGAGCAGGAAGACGAAGGCGGCGAGCAGCACCAGCGAGGTGATGCTCCAGCCCGCCCGCGTGTAGCCCTCCGCATATTTCATCGAGATCGCCCAGCCGACATCGAGCGCACCGGCGATCACCAGCATCAGCCAGGCCATGGATTGCGACATTGGCGCGCGCTCAGGCCGCAAGCTTCAGCAGATGCGCGTCGTGGCGCACCAGGAAGGCACGCAGCAATTGCGGATAGTCCGCGCCGACTGCGGTGCGTACGCTCGGGCGTCTCGCAAGCTCCGCGCGCCATGCGCGGACCTTCGGCACTTCGCGGAAGATACCGTGCTCGGTCAGTTCGTCGAACAGGTCGAAATAGCGGAAGATCGGGGCGAAGACCGCATCCACGAGGCTGAACGCATCGCCTGCGAAGTAAGGCCCTGCGCCGAGCGCTGCCTCCACGCGCGCGAATTTCGCCGCTACCGCCTGGCGCTTGCTTTCGAACGTCGCCGGATCGGTCGTGGTCTCCAGACCCCAGAGGTCACCGAGGATCGCCGAGCCGAACTCCATCCAGGCGCGATGTTCGGCGCGCTTCAACGGATCCGCCGGGTGCAGCTTGAGGCCTGCCTGCGTCTCCTCGATGTATTCGCAGATCACGTTGCTCTCGAACAACGCGACCTCGCCCTTCTCCGTCGTCACCACCAGGACCGGCACCTTGCCGAGCGGCGAGAGTTTCAGAAACCAGTCGGGCTTGTTGGCGAGATCGATGTCGATCCGTTCGAACGGCACGCCCTTCTCGTTGAGCGCGATCACGGCACGCTGCACATAGGGGCAGAGCTTGTGGCTGACGAGTTTCAGTGAAGCGGTCATGGCAATGATCCCGGCGGTTTGATGCAACTGCATCCAATATAGATGCAATTGCATTCACCCGTCAAGATCGATGCATTTGCATCAACCGTCCTTGATCTTAAGGCCCGGACCTCAGGGCCGCGCCATTACGCCGCCTGTCATCGGCATCGGCACGCCCGTGGTGGCGGGGTAGGACAGCGGCAGCCCCTTGAGGCCGCGGGCGGCAAGGAAGCCAAAGGCCTGCGCCTCGATGGCGTCGGAGGCCCAGCCGAGCGTCTCGGCGGCTTCGACGGTGGCCGAGCCCACCTGCTCCCGCAGCATCCGTAGCATGGTGAGGTTGCGGGCGCCGCCGCCGCAGACGATCCAGCTCCGCGGCCGGCGCGGCAGGAGCGAGATGATCCGGGCGATCGCCGCCGCTGTGAAGGCGGTCAGGGTCGCGGCGCCATCGGCCGGCGGGACGTCGCCGAGCTTCAGCGCGGCAAAGTCGTTGCGGTCGAGCGATTTCGGCGGCAGAGCTGCGAAGAACGGCAGTTCCAGTCCCCGCGCGATCCAGGCTTCGTCCGCCTTGCCGAGCGCTGCGAACTTTCCTTCCGCATCGAAGGCCTGGTTCATGGTGCGGTACATGAAATCGTCGAGCAGCGCGTTGCCCGGTCCGGTGTCGCAGGCGATCAGCGTGTCGTTGCCGTCGATATAGGTGATGTTGGAGACGCCGCCGATATTGACGACGACGATCGGCCCTTCACGCTCCAGCGAATGGACGAGCGCCCGGTGGTAGACCGGCACGAACGGCGCGCCCTGCCCGCCGGCCTCGACGTCGGCGGCGCGGAAGTCGTGCATCACGGGGATATGGATCGCCCTGGCCAGCGCCGGCGCATCGCCGATCTGGACCGTCAGCCGCTTCTCGGGGCGATGCAGCACCGTCTGGCCGTGGAAGCCGACGATGTCGATGTCCTCCGGCTTCATCCGGTTTTGGGCGATGAAGGCGGCCACAGCCTCGGCATGGGCCAGCGTCACCGCGCGCTCGGCCTCGGCCAGAACGCCCGGGCGGGCGTCGCGTCGCGGCAGGTGCACGGCCTCGCTCAGCGCCTGGCGCAGCAGATTGCGCTCCGCCGGGCTGTAGGCCCGGTAGCCGGACGGCCCGAACGCCTTCACTTGCTTTCCGTCGGTTTCGATCAGCGCGACATCCACCCCGTCCAGCGAGGTGCCGCTCATCAAACCGAGTGCCGTCAACATCATGGATCAGCGTCCTCAAGAGCCCCCCTCCGGCATGCCGATCTTGTGCCAGAGGGACACATCTTATAATGCCACAGGCAAAGTGGCGGGTGGCAATCGAGTTCCCACGGGAGACCCTTAAATTGCACCCGAAACAGTAAACCAAGAATTGTCAGGCTCGCCGACAGATGACTGCATTTAAATCGGATTTCCTCAATACCCTGCAGGAACGTGGTTTCATCCACCAGTGCTCCGATTTCGAGGGGCTGGACGCGCTCGCCGCCAAGGGCGAAGCGACCACCTATGTCGGCTACGATTGCACCGCCCGCTCGCTGCACATCGGCAACTACCTGACCATGATGATGCTGCACTGGCTCCAGCAGTCCGGCAACAAGCCGATTACGCTGATGGGCGGCGGCACCACCATGGTCGGCGATCCCTCCGGCAAGGACGAGACCCGCGCGATGCGCACCGTCGCCGAGATCGAAGCGAACAAGGAATCGATCCGCGGCGTGTTCGCAAAGGTGCTGCGCTACGGCGACGGCAAGAGCGACGCCGTCATGCTCGACAATGCGGAGTGGCTGACAAAACTCAACTGGATCGAGATGCTGCGTGACGTCGGCCGGCATTTCTCGGTCAACCGCATGCTGACCATGGACTCCGTGCGGCTGCGCCTCGAGCGCGAGCAGGAGATGAGCTTCATCGAGTTCAACTACATGGTCTGCCAGGCCTACGACTTCGTCGAGCTCGCCAAGCGCACCGGTTGCAAATTGCAGATGGGCGGCTCGGACCAGTGGGGCAACATCATCATGGGCGTCGATCTCGGCCGCCGCATGGGCACCCACCAGCTGTTCGCGCTGACGACGCCGCTGCTGACCACGGCGTCCGGCGCCAAGATGGGCAAGACAGCGCAGGGCGCGGTGTGGCTCAACGCCGACCAGTTCTCGCCCTATGACTTCTGGCAATACTGGCGCAACACCGAGGACGCCGACGTCGGCAAGTTCCTGAAGCTGTTCACGACGCTGCCGATGAGCGAGATCAGGAAGCTCGAGGCGCTCGGCGGCTCCGAGATCAACGAGGCCAAGAAGGTGCTTGCGACCGAGGCGACCGCGCTCTTGCACGGACGCGACGCCGCAAACCAGGCGGCTGAAACCGCGCGCCGCACCTTCGAGGAAGGCGCGCTGGCCGAAAGCCTGCCGACAGTGGAAATTCCGCGCGGCGAGCTGGACGCCGGCCTCGGCGTGCTCAACGCCTTCGTCAAGGCAGGCTTGGTTGCCTCCAATGGCGAGGCACGGCGCCAGATCAAGGGCGGCGGCCTGCGCGTCAACGACGAGTCCGTCAGCGACGAGAAGATGGCGCTGTCAGCGGCCAATCTGACGCCTGAGGGCGTCATCAAGCTGTCCTTCGGCAAGAAGAAGCACGTCCTCATCCGGCCTGCATAGGCTTATGAGCTTTTGATGCTTGTCAGGGCGCGCCGAAGCGCGCTCCCTGACCGGCAATGGATCAAAACACGCCCAGGGAAACTTCGAGGGAACACGCCGTACGCACGCAGCGAGATGCGGTGCGCACCGCACTCATCGTGCTCGGACTGTGCTTCACGCTCGCCGTCCTCGGCCGCGGCCTCAGCGAGAGCTTCACTGTCTTCCTCAAGCCGATCTCCGAAAACTTTGGCTGGGATCGTGCGCAGGTCGTCTCGATCTACTCACTGACCTGGCTGATCAGCGGTCTGACCGCGCCATTGGTCGGGCGCCTGTTCGACCATTCCGGACCGCGCATCGTCTACGCACTCGGGCTTTTCCTGCTCGGCTCGGCGTTCCTGATCGCGGCGCACGCGCAGGCGCTCTGGCAATTTCAGCTCTCGATCGGCCTCTGCGTCGGCATTGGCGTCGCCTTCATCGGCATTGTGCCGAACTCGATCCTACTCGGCCGCTGGTTCGGGCCACGGCTGCCGACCGCGATGGCGGTGGTCTATTCGGCGATGGGTGGCGGCGTGCTGGCGCTGCTCCCGACCTCGCAGCTTTTGATCGATCATCTCGGCTGGCGCGAAGCCTATCAAGTCTACGGCTTCGCCGCGCTCGGCCTGCTCGTGCCGCTGCTGCTTCTGCCCTGGCGCATGTTCGCGGTCGGCTCGCCGCATGTCAGCAAGAAGACCGATCCCGGTTTCATCGACAACGGCTGGACGCTTGCGAGCGCGATGCGCCACCACGCTTTCTGGGCGCTGTTCTCGACCTTCTTCTTCACCGCGGTCGGCATGTATTCGATCGCCGCGCAGATCGTGGCCTACCTCATCGACGCCGGCTTTCCGCCGCTCCAGGCCGCGACCGCCTGGGGTTTTTCGGGCGTGGTGCTGGTGTTCGGCATGCTCGGCGTGTCCGCGCTCGACGGGCTGATCGGGCGCCGGCCCTCGGTGCTGCTCAGCTACGCGATCTCGATCATCGGCATCGTCCTGCTCTGGCTCTTGCAGTATTATCCGAACATCATCCTGCTCACCGGCTTCGTCGTCTGCTTCGGCAGCATGATGGGTTCGCGCGGCCCGCTGATCACAGCGACCGCCATGAAGATTTTTCGCGGCAAGCGCGTCGGCACGATCTTCGGCACCATCTCGATCGGCAGCGGATTGGGCTCGGCGTTCGGCTCATGGAGCGGCGGCCTCATCCACGACTTCACGCACGGCTACAATCTCCTGCTCGTCTTCGCACTTGCGAGCGTGATCCTCGGAATGATTCCATTTCTGATTGTCCCCGCCTTGCGGGAGTAGGTCTCCCCGACGTAACCTGCATCCCTCCGCGTCACCGGGAAATTACGGGCGACACACGCTGCGCCGCGTGCGAAACCGTCGGGCGCAACCGGAGTTAAGGGACGACCTGCGATATTTTGTCCACATGACAAAAATGTCAGCACCGAATTGACCCCGGGTGGCTTGCGAGGCCGAACTGAATACGGTCCAAGTCGCCCATTGGATGGAGGGCACAAACCAATGAACTTTTCCTATCTCACTCGCTTTGAACCGGTTCTCCTGAGCCTGTTCCGCTTCATCACCGGCCTGCTGCTGTTTCAATTCGGCGTAGCCAAGCTTTTCAAGTTTCCGCCTTTGCCGATGTTCGCGAAAGTCGAACTGATGTCGCTTTACGGCGCGGCCGGCACGCTTGAACTGGTGCTTGGCGCGCTGTTGATCCTCGGCCTGTTCACCCGCCTCGCCGCTTTCATCCTCTCCGGTGAAATGGCCTTCGCCTACTTCATGGGGCATATGCTCAAGGGCGAGACGCCGGTGCTCCTGCCGCTGCTCAACAACGGCACGCTTGCCATCCTGTTCTGCTTCGCCTGCCTCTATCTCTCGGCGGCCGGCGGTGGCCCGATCAGCGTCGATGCGGCGCTGGGCAACGAACGCGCCTCGACCGGCGGCGCATTTGCGCGACGCTGACGCGCGCAACTAGCGCTCAAGTCACGGCTGGCACCGGCAGCTTTGCCGGTGTCATCTACCGCGAGCCCAGCACGTTCCAGATCAGGACGAGGGCCGCGACGAGCAGCGCGGACATGATGAGGCGGTGAACGAATCGGTTCATTGCCGCTCCCGCCAGGCTCGATGACCACCGAAGTCCAGGATCGATCTTCTCCAGCATACGCGCTGACGTGCGCCGACGCATGTCGCTTTGCCTGCACGGGTACGCATCAGGCTGCGAACGGTCGCGCGCGCGGCCGGCGGCCGCATGCCTATGTTCATGATTGGTAAGAACTTCATGCTACCGATGCGAGCAATAACAACCATTTCGTAGAGGCTACGATGAAGCTGCTGAGCCATCTGAAGATCCGCACCAAGCTTACCAGCATGGTCTGTCTTGCGGCTCTCACAGTCACAGCCATCATCGCGGTATCGGCCTTCCTCAGCAAGAGCCGCATGATGGAGGACCGGGTCCAGCAGATGAAGACCGCGGTCGACATGCTCTACAATCTCGCCCAGTCGGTCCAGGACGACGTCACCGCCGGCAAGCTGACGCAGGCCGAGGCCAAGGCCCAGTTCCACATGCGCGGACGGCGCATGACCTTCAACGGCAACCAAGGCTATCCGGTCGTCTACAACGCCGACACGTCCCTCCTCGTCAACGGCGCCAACCAGCAGCTCGAAGGCAAGATCACCGGCGCGATTGACGCCAATGGCGTCCTCATTGCCGACGCGATCCTCAAGGCCGGCGAACAGAATGGCGGCGGCGTAGCCTCCTATCTCTATCCCCGCCCCGGCCAGACCGAAGCGGTGCGCAAGACCGTGTTCGCGCGCAAGTTCGCCCCCTGGAACGCGACGATCAGCTATGGCCTCTATGTCGACGACATCGACGCCGATGTGCGCGCGTTGACGCTCGAGCTTGCCGCGGTCGGCTTCGGCCTGATGCTGCTGATGGCGACGTTGTCGTGGCTGATCGCGCGCGACGTGCTCGGCGCGCTTGATCGCCAGAAGACCCGCATGCAGGAGATTGCCGACGGTTCCATCGACCAGCCGGTCGAGGAGACCGATCGCGGCGACGAGATCGGCCGCATGGCCGAGACCCTCGAAATGCTCAGGCAGACCGCTTTGACGGCGCGCACGCTGGAGTCCGAACAAGTCGCCGCCAAGAGCCGCAGCGAGCAGGAGAAGCGTGACGCGCTGATCTCGCTCGCCGACCGCTTCGATGCGTCCGTCGGCCAGCTCGTCGGCCTGATGGCCTCGGGCTCCGGCGAGCTCGAGACCACCGCCAAGTCGATGTCGTCCACGGCCGAAGGCACCAATCGCCGTGCCGCTGTGGTCGGTTCGGCCGCCACCGAAGCCAGCCAGCGCGTCCAGACGGTCGCGGCTGCCGCCGAAGAGCTCTCCTCCTCCATCACCGAGATCAGCCGCCAGGTCGCGCAATCCGCCGAAGTGACCGGCCGCGCCGTGGACAGCGCACGCCGCACCGACACCATCGTCCGCGCGCTCTCGGACGGCGCCCAGCAGATCGAGCATGTGGCCGAGCTGATCTCCAGCATCGCGGCACAGACCAATCTGCTCGCGCTCAACGCCACCATCGAGGCCGCGCGCGCCGGTGAAGCCGGCCGCGGCTTTGCCGTCGTCGCCTCCGAGGTGAAGTCGCTCGCCAGCCAGACCGCGGAAGCCACCCGCGAGATCGGCGACAAGATCGCGCAGATCCAGGGCGCGACCAAGGAGGCCGTGGACGCCATCGGCGGCATCACCGCCACCATCGAGGAAGTCAGCCGCATCGCCACCTCGATCGGCGCGGCCATCGAGGAGCAAGGCGCCGCCACCGCCGAGATCGCCCGCAGCGTCTCGCAGACCGCTGAAGCGACCAAGGAAGTCACCACCAATATCGGCGGCGTCAGCACCGCCGCGAACGAAACCGGCAACGCCGCCGGCATGGTGCTTGCGGCGGCCAGCAATCTCTCCAAGCAGGCCGAGCAGCTCTCCGGCGAAGTCGGCACCTTCCTGGCCGGCGTGCGCGCGGCGTAAGCTTCCCGACGCCAATCCCTCCACATGCGTCATGGCCGGGCTTGTCCCGGCCATCCACGTTTTTATAGCCGCTCTGCACGAAGAACGTGGATGCCCAGGCCTTCGTCGCGCCGAAGCGGCTTCGGCCGCGCAGCCGGGACGAGCACCTGCGAATTTTAGTGGGTTATCGCCGCGCGAGGGTGCAGCCGCTCGAGAGCTGGCGCGTCGATCCGGTCGAGCCGTCGTTCGACTGCGACGGGAATTCCTCGAACGGCGTGTTCTGCTTGCCGGTGTTGAATTCGAAGATCTTGCGGAACACACCCGGCACCATGGCCGAAACCGGATTGACGCGCATC
Source organism: Bradyrhizobium sp. LA2.1 (assembly GCF_040547725.1). Lineage (NCBI taxonomy): Bacteria > Pseudomonadati > Pseudomonadota > Alphaproteobacteria > Hyphomicrobiales > Nitrobacteraceae > Bradyrhizobium > Bradyrhizobium sp. LA2.1. The sequence goes on along the minus strand of NZ_JBEPQI010000014.1, from coordinate 73,743 downwards.
ACCGGCGCGGCCGGCGTACCGACGACCTCGTAGGTCACGCCGATCAGGCCTTCCTTGTCGCCACCGCCCAGGAACAACCCGAGCACCGGAATCTGTCCGAACATGTTGTTCAAGCCGTACATCGGCACGAAGGTGCCGCTCATGCAGACCTGGTTGCCGGGATAGTCGATCGAGCCCTCGATGGTGGCGCCGATCATCGGGCCCTTGACGACGCCATCGCGGATCGTCAGCGCGCCGTTCTGGCGCGTGAACTCGGCGCGCAGCGCGCTGAAGGAGACGCCGTTCCCGGTGCCGTTGGGCGCGCCGGCGGCAACGCGTTCGAGCTGCGCCTCGCCCTTCACCGTGAAGTCGCGGACGTTGATGAGGCCCTCGCGCGTGGTGTTCGGCTCCGACGTCGGCGGCTCCATCGCCACCACCATCTGGCCGCCGCTCGCCTTGGTGTAGGTGTCGGTGAAGCGCAGCAACGCGCCGGCATCGTTGGTCTGGAGGTAGATCACCTCGCGATTGCCCTGGGCGCGGCCGCCGCGCAAATCGGCTGCCACCGGCGTGTCGCGGCCGATCTTGCCGTTCAGCGTGAAGGCTTTGACGGTGCCGTTGCGCCGCGACATCTTGCCGTCGACGCTGCGCATCGCCTCGCCGTTGAAGCCCGCGACGGCACCGAGCTTCACGTCGATGTCGAAATCGACGTTCTTCATCTTGTTCTTGGCGTCGTCCTTGGAATTGCCCGAGATCGCCGACTTCAGGAAACCGCGGCCGTCGAACACATCCCCGCGCATCGTGCCCCGCACCACCCCGTCCTGGCCACGCTCCACCTTCAACGAGGCCTTGTCGCCGTCGGACGGAGCGTAGGTCGGGAAGTTCGCGTTCATGAGGTCGCCGTTCGGATCGACCTCGAGCGAGCCCTTGATCGAGGCGCCGCCGCCTTCGACGACGATGTCCTCCAGACGCGTTGATTGCGCCGTCGGCACCACCTTGAAGCTGGCCTTGGCCGACTTGCCCGGCAGCTTGACCCAGCCGGGCAGGATGTTGTCGAGCTTGACCGAGGTCAGGTCCGCCTCGACACCGAGCTTCGTCGTCTGGTCGGGACCTCCGGCGATCTTGCCCGACAGCTTGATCGGCAGCGATCCGCTCACGGCAGGGCTGAGGTCGAATCCGAGACGCGCGCGGCTCGCATCGTCGAGCGTGGCCTGCAATTTGACGTCAGCGTCGCCCTCGGTCGGCTTGCGATAGTCCAGCGAAGCCGCCTGCCCGTTGATCTTGACGTCGCCCTTGACCTGATAGCCCTGGTTGTTGGCTGATATCTTGAGGTTGTTGGCCTCCAGCTTCTGGTTCATCACCAGCTTGTCGGCGGCAAAGCCGTTGAGGTCGGCGCTGACGGCGTAGCTGGTGTCGCCCTTGGTCAGCGCGCCCTTGACCGGCAAGCCGAGCTGGATGTTCGCCGAGAACGTTCCCTTGCTGGTGTTGGGATCGACGAACGTCGCCGACAGATCGCTGAGCCGATCATTGGAAAGGATTTCGGCGGCGGCCGCCACGGGGCCGTCGGCGCGGAACCTGGTCCGCGATGGCGACGGCTTGGGCGCCATATCCGGCACCTCGAAGACGAAGTCGGAGATCGTGACCTTGCGGCCCGCCGGCGTATCGGCAATGCCCTGCCCGATATTCACGGTCGCGGTGCGCCCGGTCACACGCGCCTTCAAATCGGCATCGTGCACCACCGGCATGCCATCCACGGGGCGGACCGCGACGCCACTCGCGACGATGTTGACCGACAGGCCGTCGTCGGGAATGGGCGGGCCCTTGCGCGGGAGGTTCTTCGTCGGCGAATTGACGCCGATCTCGATGCGCTGGAGCGTGCCACGCTCGATCCGCTCGATCACCCATTCGCGCAACTCGGGAACGACGAGCGTCGGCCACATCCGCTTGAGCGCGGAGGCCGACATCGGCGTTCCCGCAAAGCCCAGCGTCAACCGCGGCTCGCCCGAATAGTCGATGGCACCGGTGCCGGCGACGCCGATCTCGCCATTGCTGATATCGGCTTGCGTCAGCAGCATGCGCTTGTGGTCGGTATCGAAGCGGAAGCCGATCGCGATGCGGTTGAAGACCAGCGGGGGCTCGTTGTCGATGCCGCCCAGCAGGATCGAGCCGCCGCTGAAGCCAAGCTGCCAGTCGTTGGTGGTGCCGTTGGGCGGCTCGAGATGGGCCAGAAGCGTCAGGCGGTTCGCGCCCGAGAGAATCTTGAACGGAGCGACCAATACCCGCCGGTTCGAATCCCACTCGACGTTGATCTCGGCGGAGTCGATCGCCATCGGATAATCTGGCGTGTCGGTGTCGATGATATTGCCCGCGCCGACCGCGATCTTGCCGCGGAAGAAGGTCGGCACGCCGTCGCGGCCGAGCTCGCCCTTGAGCTCGCCGGTCAGCGGCAGGTCGGCGGTGTAGGTGAAGTCCTTCACCCGGAGCGCCAGCAGGATGTTGGCGGTGGAAAGCTTATCGGCGCGGATGTCGACCGAACGCACACCATTCTCGGCAGGGCCGATCGTGGCGCGCAGCGACCACGGGCGCGCGCCCTCCTCGCCTAGGCTGAGCGCGACGCCGCCATGGCTCGGCCGGCGCAGGCTGAGCGTGATGTTCTCAAAGCTCCATTTGCTGCCGCGCTGCTGATCGTCGACGATCAGATTGCCGTTCTTCAGACCGATCTCGTTGAGGTTCTGGCCGTCGAGGCCGGTCATACTCAGACTGTCGAGCCAGTCGAGGCCCTGAAGAATGCCGCTCGGGGCAGCGGCCTGGGGAGCGGCCTGCGATGCGTCCGGGCTTGCAGGTCCGGTGGCGAATGGCGGCGGCGGGACACCGTTGCGCGGGAATGTCGGCGGCAGGCCCGCTTCCTTCTTGGATGCGACGCCGGTTGCCAGCGGCTTGGCGGTGTCGCCGGCGGACACGGTGACGGTGCCGTCGGGCGCGATGCGGATCGCGAGCTCCGCGTCCACGAGATTGAGGCTCTCGGCGCGCAGGTGCCCCATCAGGAGACCTGCCCCCGACAGCTTCACCTCGGCCTTCGGCGCGGTGGCGACGATGGCGTGGTCGTGGTCGCGGACGACGATGTCGCGGATGCGCACGGCGATGCGGATCCGCCCGGCCCGCTCGATCTGGGTGCCGCCGACCTCCACGGTGTTGCCGTGGCCAATATTGTCCTCGATGGCGGCAGCGAGCCAGGGCGTCGCGATGTCGAGATTGATGGGACCTGCACCAAGCCGCCACCACAGCGCGCCGAAGCAGCCGACGAAAATAACGGCGAGGGCCCCGACCACGATGGCCAGCCGCTTCAGCCAGCGATCAGCCGCCAGCCAGCGGCGCATTGACGCAAACCCGTCACCGAAACGATGGAAGCCTGAATTGGAACGCGACAACAGCCGGCGCGCCCGATAGCCCGCCGCTGCTTCCTGATCCGGATCCCAGTCGGCGTCGTCCCATTCCTGCGGCTGCTGTTGACCGCCGCGCCGATCGAAATCCCGATTGTAATCCTGGGGCGACGTATTCCTTGCCATTGCCTCTCGATACAGGCGCCCATCGTAGGATTGAGCACCGCCGGGACCGCAGCCGTCCGCGGGAAGCGAAGCTCCCCGCGCCGGCATTGCCGCCATACCTCGAATGTTCCTGCTGTTCGTCATTTCGCCCCGGGCGCGCGTTCAACGAGCAGTGGGGTGGTGCGTGGAATTCCTTGTAACCATACCCCGGCGTCGCCAGACTTGCCCAGACAAGGGCGATTCCGGCACACCGGACGAGAGCTGCAATACCGCTTTGGTTGACCCGCCGAAAGCGACGAAAGGAAGGCGTATGTCCAAGAAATCCCGAAAGAAATCGTCCAAAACGCCCTCCGGCATCGCAACGGCTAAAAAGAAGACCCCGACCAAGCGGGCAACGACTCAAACAAAGTCCGCGAAAACACAGCGGACGCAGGCGAGCAAATCAACCAGGACCGTAGCAAAAGCAGGATCACATAAGGCCGCATCGAAACAGTTAAATTCCTCCAAATCGGCCTCCGCGCCCGCGAAGGCGAAGCCGGCCCTGACCGAAGGCCAGAAGGCGCCCGCCTTCCGGCTGCCCCGCGACGGCGGCGATGTGGTCTCGCTCGCCGACTATGCCGGTCGGAAGCTCGTCCTGTTCTTCTACCCCCGCGCCGACACGCCCGGCTGCACCCGGGAGGCGATCGATTTCACGCGGCTGGCGGACGCTTTCAGCGCTGCCGGCACGGCCCTGCTCGGCATCTCCGCCGATCCGTTAAGGGCCCAGGAGAAGTTCCGCGACAAGCACAGCCTCGGCATGCCCCTCATCTCGGATGAGAAACACGAGATGCTGGAGGCGTACGGCGCCTGGGGCGAAAAATCCATGTATGGCAAGAGCTTCCTCGGAGTTCTTCGCACCACGATACTGCTTGGTGCCGACGGCAAGGTAGCCAGGGTCTGGCGCAATGTCCGCGTCGACGGCCACGCCGACGAGGTGCTGGAAGCGGCAAGAGGCCTTTAACCAATCCGTTAAATTCGAGTGGTTCCATTTCCGGAAAATTAACCATGACTGGCCCAGATTGCTGCGGCAATTAGGCCGTACGGACTCATCCGACCGGCGCGGGAGTGCCGATGTCGAAAAGTTCTGCCCAATATTCGCAGTACCCCCAACATCACGCGCACGACCACGGACGGCCCCTCCATCGCCGTCCTGCCGCCGCCGTGGCTGCAGCCGCGATCCCTCTTCCCTCGACCGACGACGCCTACACCATCGTGCACCACGGCAAGCAGGTCCGCCTCGGACCTGTGGTGTTCTGGATCGTGGTCGGCACCGTCGTGCTGCTCGGACTCTGGTCGGCCGCGACCGCGACCTATTTCGCCTTCCGCGACGACGTCCTGACCCGGCTGATCGCGCGCCAGGCCGAGATGCAGTACGCCTACGAGGACCGCATCGCCGAGCTCCGTGCCAAGGTCGACCGCACCACCAGCCGGCAGCTGCTCGACCAGGAACAGTTCGACCAGAAGCTCGACCAGATCATGAAGCGCCAGACGGCGCTGGAGTCCCGCGCCACGGCGCTCGGGGCCATGCCCGACGTGACGGGATCAATCCCCCGCGTGGCTCCGCAGCGCGGCGATTCGAGCCAGGGCGCGACGCAGGGTACGCCGAAGCCGTCGCCGATCAGCGACACCGTGATCTTTGTGGCACCGCCCGATCGTGAAGCGCGGCTTGAGTCGCGCGCGCCGACCATCGCGGCACCGCCGACCAGCCAATTCGCCAAGAACCAGGGTTTCGACAACGTCCTGGTCCGGCTCACGACCTCGCTTGACCAGGTCGAGCGTCGCCAGATGGCAACGCTCAGCGCGGTCGAGGAAGGCATGGATTCGCGCATGCGCCGGATGCGCGGCGTCGTCAGCGACCTCGGCCTCAATCTCGCCAGCCTCGAAGCAGCCGTGCCGCGCTCCGAGATGGGCGGTCCTTTCGTGCCCGTCAAGCTGACGGCCAATGCCGGGCCGTTCGAGAAGCAGCTCAACCGCATCAATGTCACCCGCGCCGAGATGGATCGGCTCAATCGCACGCTGGCGCTGGTGCCCTACCGCAAGCCCGTCATCGGCGAGGTCGAATTCACCTCCGGTTTTGGCGTGCGCAGCGATCCGTTCCTGGGCCGGCCCGCGATGCATACCGGTCTCGATTTCCGCGCCGCGACCGGCGATCCCGCCCGCGTCACCGCCAACGGCAAGGTGGTCTCGGCCGGCTGGTCCGGCGGTTACGGCCGCATGGTCGAAGTCGATCACGGCAACGGGCTGTCGACCCGCTACGGCCATCTCTCCGAGATCAACGTCAAGGTCGGCGAGATCGTGAAGCTTGGCCAGGTCATCGGCCTCGTCGGCTCGACCGGCCGGTCCACCGGCCCGCACCTTCATTACGAAACCCGCATCGACGGCGAAGCGGTCGATCCGCAGAAGTTCTTGCGCGCCGGCGTGCGGCTCAGCGCGGGCTAGTAAGCCCGTGCCACGCGCTTTCAGCGTGGCCGCACCTACCGCCGGCCGCCGCCCATCCCGCCTCCGGGACCTCCGAAGCCGCCACCGCCCATTCCACCGCCGGGTCCCATGGGCCCGCCGCCGGGCGAACCAAATCCGCCGGGGCCTGACGGGCCGCTCGGGCCCGTCGGCGCGGAGCCGGGATTCGCACTTGGGCCAGGTCCAGGGCCAGATCCCGGCGCAGGTCCACCACCGGGCGCGCCGGGCTGGCCGCCGCTCGGAGTGGTGGCGCCGCGGTTCGGATGCAGGATCGAGCCGCCGGGCGACCGATTGGGATTGCCGCCACCGGATGGAGGGGCTCCAGGCCCCTGACCGATGGCCTGAGCCGACTCCACCTGGAAGCCGCGCGAGCGATCGAACACGCCGTTGACCACCATGCGGGCCTCGCCGGCGGCCGGGCCGAAGCGTGAACCGTCACGAGCCACGAAGCCGGAGCCGAGCTGGAGGTTCGATCCCACGCGCTGCACATAGGCCTCGATCGAGAGGCGGCTTGCGCCGACGAGATCCGAGAAGTCGTCGATGCGCGTGCGCGCAGCCTGCATCGTGCCCTGGCTCGAACGGCCCTCGATCTGGGCGCGCTGGCCAACCAGCAGTGGATCGACCCCGCTCAGCCTCAGCCCGCCAATATGCAAGCCGTCAGGCCCGCGCTCGACGAGACCGGTGACACGCTCGGTCGCCTCGCGCCGCGGCTCGATCAGGCTTGCGACGATCACGCCGTCGGTCCGGCGCAGGCCGTAGACGGCCACCTGCGTGCCCGCACGAAGCTTGCTCTCCTTGTCGCTTGTGACGATCTTCTGGCCGAGCACCGTCAGCTCGTTGCCCTTCACGGCTTCGATCGGACCTGCGACCTCGCTCGCGATCGTGATGTTGCGCGTCACGAGCGTGCCGTCGGCCTGACGGGTCGCGACCACGCGCGCGAGCTGACCGATGCGCAGAGCCTTGGGGCTCGCGGCCTCGCCGTCGATCCGGACCGGCACGTCGCTCGCATAAGTGACGCGCTCGCCGTTGACGTAGATGCTGCCAAAACGCTGGATCACGCCGACGATGCCGGTGCCGCCGATGCCGTGGTCGTCACCGCGCCTGATTCCGGTGCCGCCGATGCCCTGATCGGTGCCGCGCTTGACCTGCGCGTGGGCCATCGCCGTACCGGCGAGCCAAAATCCTGTCAGCAGCAGACGGCGGGAGATCAGCGGCGGCCGGCTCATGAAGAACCACCCTCCTTGCCGCTTTCCTTGCTGCTGTCCTTGCCGCCTTCCTTGGCCTCTGCCTCACCATCTGCATCTTCGCTGTAGATGTAGATGCCGAAATTCCAGCGGGCGTCACCGCCCTTGTCCTTGCCGAGCGCGCGGTTGGCCTCGCGGTTGGCGGTCTTCAGCGCGTCCATCGCGAGCTCGCGCGAGCGTGCCTCGAGGCGCTTGGCAAGCTTCGGCGAGATGTTGTTGTAGTGCACCGCGCGCTCGAGGAAGCGCGGCGCCGCGCCTGAGACGTTCTGTGCGGCGGCCGCGATATGGTCGTGCAGATTGCGGCCGAGATAGTGCCACTTGCTGTCGTCCTCGCCGCTCGGGACGAAGGCCGCCTCGACCAGCTCGATCTCGTCGGAATCGTTGATGGTGACGAGCTTGCGGTCGACCCATTCGTCGAGCACCGCGCGCGGCCGCACGTCCTTGGTGACCGAGGCGACCAGCTGCTCGAACGACGGCGCATCGCCCTCGGCCGTGCGCGGCAACGCCAGCGGCTCACCCTTCGTATCGGTGAATTCGGGCGCAGCAAGCCAGCGCGCGATCACGGCGCTCGTCAGCGACACCGCGGCCGGCGCCTCGTGCACCGGCGCGCCGGCACCGCGCAGCCGCGCCACCTCTTTGCGATGGATCCCGGTGAGTAAGCTGACACGGCTGTCGGTCTGCTCCTTCCCCTCCAGCGCAAAATCGTGCTCGGCGACGTTGACGAACAGCTCGCGAAGCAATTGCGCCAATGCCGGAAAAGTCATGCCGCTGCGAATGCAGAGCCGCACGAGCGGGCGCAGCAGCCGCGCCAGCGGCGCGTGCAGCTTCGCGGCAGTCGGCTGCGGAGCCGCTGCTTTGGACCCGGACTTGGCATTCATGTCCGAATTGTACCCGCGCCCCACGTGGGACACAATCCCACTTTTTTCTCCCTTCCGATTGACGTGGTAAATTTTCCCACATATACGGGACACCACTGAGGGCGCGACGTAAAGGGACTCACACCCATGGCTGACCGCTTGGTCCGCAATTCCAACTCACTGCGTGCTGTGCCGGCTCGCGACTGGGGGCACGGCGCAATCGAGCCGATGCTGCCGGCGCTGTTGCGCGGCGTGATCTTCATCTCGGTGCTGGCCGCACCGTTCGTCGCGGCCCTTCTCGCAGGCTGACACCAACATGCATCACACCAGCGAAACTCCGCACCGCCCGTCGGTGCTGCACATCTTCAAGATCTATTATCCCGACCTGTTCGGCGGCACGCTGACGGTGATCCGCGACATCTGCGCGAGCCTGAAGGACAGTTTCGCCTCCGCCGTGCTGGTCTGCTCGCAATCGGCCGAGCGGCGCGAGATCGTCGTCAACGATGTGCCGGTCGAGCGCGTCCGCTCCTTCGGCAATGTCCTGTCGCTTCCCGCCGCTCCTACTTATCCCTGGCGGCTCTGGCGCAAGATCGCCGAGCACGATTTGCTCGCGCTCCATGCCCCCTTCCCGCTCGCCGACCTCGTTTTCGCCTTCGGCTTCGGCGCCAATCGGCCGCTGGTGGTGCACTGGCATGCCGACATCGTCACCCATGCCGGCCTGCGCTGGTTCATCGAACCGTTGATGCGGCGGACACTGCGCCGGGCGAAAGCAATCATCGTCTCGGACCACGCGCTGATCGAGAACACGCCGTTGCTGCGGGAATTCGTCGACAAATGCCACGTCGTGCCGTTCGGCATCGACACCTCGGGTTACGACTGGCCGAAGATCGAGCCGCACCACGTGAACGATCGCGGCCGGCTCGTGCTCGCCTGCGGCCGGCTCGTGCCCTACAAGGGCTTTGACGTCCTGATCCGCGCCGCCGTCAACCGCAAGTTCGAGGTCTGGATCATCGGCGAAGGCACCGAGCGGCCGCGGCTCGAGCAGCTGATCCGCGAGCTCGGCCTCCGCGACCGCGTCCGCTTGCTCGGCTCGGTCAACGACAACGAGCGCATCAAGCTGATGTGCCTGTCCGACGTCTTCGTCATGCCGTCAGTCACCAATGCCGAGACCTTTGGCCTGGTCCAGCTCGAGGCCATGGCCGCCGGACGCCCTGTCGTGAACACGGCGCTCGACACCGCGGTGCCGCGCGTCGCCCGCCACGGCATGGAGGCGATCACGGTGCCGCCGGGTGATGCCGAAAAGCTCGGCGATGCCATCGACACGCTAATCAGCGATCCCGAGCGCCGCCGCCGCATGGGACTGTCAGCCCGGACGCGCGCCCTCACCCGCTATTCCGCCCCAGCCTTCCGGGAAGGCATGCAGGCCGTCTACCGCGACGCCGTCACCGCGTCGTGCAAGGAACCCGCAACCGCCGCCGAGCCGCCGCAGGCGACCGGCTGGCTGGACACCGTCCGGATCGCGGCCGCACTGGCCTGGTCGGACATGCGCCACCGCTACGTGCGTTCGCTGCTCGGCCCGTTCTGGATGTCGCTTCAGATGGCGATCGTGGTCGCAGTATTGGGCTCGGTGATCGGCCAGATGTCGAACGCCGACATGCTGGCGCGCCTGCCGATGCTGGCGCTGTCGATGACGGCCTGGACCTTCCTGAACAGCGTCGTGCTCGATGCGACCACGGCGCTTCAGAATTCCGCGAGCCTGATCCGCGACCGGGCGCTGCCGCCGGTGATCTTCCTGCTGCAATGCACCTTCCGCCAGGCGCTGTTCGCGCTGCATAACGCCTGCGTGCCGCTGGTGCTGTGGCTGATCCTCTCGCCCCACGACCTCTCTCACGCGCTGGCGGCGCTGCCCGGCCTGCTGCTGTTCATAGCCTGTACATTCGCCTTGAGCCTCGTCCTCGGCGCGACGGCAACGCGCTATCGCGACCTCAAGCCGATCATCGAATCCACGCTGATGCTCGCCTTCCTCGCCTCGCCCGTGATCTGGTCCGCCGAGGTGATCAATCACCGCTCGACGGTGATGCGGCTCAATCCGCTGACGCATCTGTTCGCGGTGTGGCGCGAGCCGCTTGCAGGCGGCCATATCGATCCCGCCAGCATCGTCTACGTCCTCATCACGCTGGCGCTGCTGATCTTTGCGAGCGTGCTGACGCTGGTCCACCTGCGCAAAGCCGCATTCTGGATTTGACGCATGGTCTCGATCAGCCTGCACAACGTCTGTCTCGACTATCCGCTCTACGGCGCCTACGACTTTTCGCTGAAGCGGCGACTGCTCGGCCACCTCATCCGCGAACCGGGCGAGATGCGGATCATCCGCGCCGTCGACAACGTCTCGATCGAGGCCGAAGCCGGCGCCCGTATCGGGCTCGCCGGGCCCAACGGCTCCGGCAAGTCGACGCTGCTGCGCCTGATCGCCGGTGTCTATCCGCCGAGCAGTGGCCGCGTCACGATCCGGGGCAACGTCGTACCCCTGCTCGGCCTGAACGCCGGGGTCAATCTGGACTTCGTGGCGGAGGACAACATCGCGCTGCTGCTGCGGATCAGCGGTCGCAAGCCCACACGCAGCGTGATCGACGAGATCTGGGCCTTCACCGAGCTCGAAGCGCGCATGCAGCGCCTGCCCTTGCGGATGTTCTCCTCGGGCATGCTGATGCGGGTGTTGTTCGCGACCGCCACCGCTTTCCCGGCCGACATCCTGCTGCTCGACGAATGGCTCAGCGTCGTCGATGAGCATTTTGCGGAGAAGGCCGAGAGGCGGCTGCAAAACCTGGTCTCGCAGGCAGCGATCGTGATCATCGCCTCGCACGACCTGCCGCTGCTGCGCCGCACCTGCTCCAGCATCATCAACCTCGATCACGGCCGCATCGCCTCGACCATTGCGGTCGAGCCGCCCGCCACGCACGCCTTTGAGCTCCGAGAGAAACGCGCATGAAACAGAACATCCTGGTCGTGTCCGAGTCGCTCGGACAGCCCAATCACAAGCGCGGCATCTTCCACTTCACCCGGGAATTGGTACGGTCGCTCGCGTCGGAAGGCCACGAACTCACCCTACTGGTGGAAACCTCAAAGCGTTACCGCAAGCTATGTCGGCGCGAGCGACGCACGAAGCTGTTTCCGGCGCAGTCGCGCAACATCGAGCTGCTCGCTCTTTATCGCTTCCTCGACGAGGTCAACGTGAGCGGGCCAGTGATGCTCAGCGGCGCGCGTCGCAGGTTCGACTGGCTCCGCCACAAGGCCACCATGCTGCTGTCGCGGGACAATATCCTCTGCCTCCTGCGCGCGATCGGCCTGCTTGGCCTGCAAGCCCGGCTGATCGAGAACCGGACCGCCGCGCTCGAATACATTCCGCCGGATATGCGCCATCTCGAACTGTTCGGCGAATTCCAGCTCGAGCCCGGATTCTTCAACTATCAGGACTCGTCGGCCTTCTTCCTGCTGCCGCCGCCGCGGATCGACGCGCGTGACTATGATCTCATCGTTGTGGACACCCCGACGCGGGTCGCGATCAGGCGCAAGCCGAACGCCAAGGTGATCTGCGTCGTCCATGATTTGCTGCCGCTCACCGACCTCAAGCTCAGCGACATCGCCACGCGGCAATTCCTGGCGCGGATCGGCACCAGCCTGCGCCAGGCTGACGAGCTCGCCTTCGTTTCAAACTATAGCATGATGCGGTTCAGGGAACTGTTGCCGCAATTTGCGCACCTGCCGGCACGGGTCGTGTATCCCCGCACCCGGTTCGACGCCCCGGATGTCCTCCACCTCCCAGCCCTGTCGGGGCGTCCGGGGCGGCCGAACTTCGTCATCATCGTGTCGAACGAGCCGCGCAAAAACGTCGCCACCGTCATTCGTGCCTTCCGCAACGTCCCTCAGGCCGATCTCACGGTGATCGGTCATGCGGGCCAGATCAGCCGGATGCGCAACCTGCCGCCAAATGTCCGCTTCGCCGGCTATGTCGACGAGCATGAAAAGGCCGCCATGATCGCGGAGGCGCACGGGCTGATCATGCCGAGCCTGGCCGAAGGCTTCGGCATACCGATCATCGAGGCGCTGGCCGCGAACACGCCGGTGCTGTGCTCCGATATCGCGGTGTTCCGTGAAGTCGCGGGCGAGCTCGCCGACTATTTCGACCCCTTCTCGACCGAGGCGATCGCAGCTTCAATCACCCGCGTGCTGACGCGGCAGGAGGAATGCCGCGGCCGCATCCGCGCGAGGCGACACGAGCTCGCCGAGCGCTTCGGCTACGAGACCCAGGCGCGCGACTTCCTCGGGCATGAGATGCCCCGGGAAAGCCTGGCCGCCGCGCAATAAGCGTCGTTGCACATGACTGCTGAAAGGTCCGGCCCGGCCGGTCGACTAGCCTTGCGCGCCCGATGGCAAGCCATGGGCAAATCGCCCGCTCTGATCGGGGCCGCCGATGTGCTCGCTGTGCTGATCGCGGCGTCGCTGCCCTGGTCGACCACGGCGCCTTCGATCTTCGTCGGGCTCTGGCTGCTGGTAGTGACGCCGACCATCGACTGGCGCGACTATGGACGCCAGCTCGCACGGCCTGCGTTCGCCCTGCCCTTTGCCTTGCTGCTGCTCGCGCTTCTCGGCACGCTCTGGTCGGACGGCGCGTGGGCGGACCGGCTGCATGCAATCAAGCCGGTCGCAAAGCTCGTGCTCATTCCAGCACTGCTCTATCACTTGAGCCGATCCGAACGCTGTTTCTGGGTCTTCTTTGGCTTTCTCGCGTCCTGCGCGCTGCTTGCGGTCTATTCCTGGATCGTGCTGCACGATCCTGCCTGGAAACTCTCCGCGACCGCGTCGGCCGGCGTTCCCGTCAAGAACTACATCGACCAGAGCCAGGAATTCACGCTGTGTGCCTTTGCGCTCGCACTGCCGGCGTTGACCTTCTGGCGCCGCGGAAACGTGGTCGCGACAGCCGCCTGTCTGGCATTGATCCTGCTGTTCGTCACCAACATGGTGTTCGTCGCCTCCGCCCGCACGGCGCTGCTGTGCATTGCGGTGCTGCTCGGACTGCTCGCCTGGAGGCATTTGAGCCGGCGCGCGGCGCTGGTCCTGCTCGCGGGCACGATAGCCGCGAGCGCGCTGGCCTGGACGACCTCGCCCTATCTGCGCCACCGCATTGCGGACATCGCCGTGGAATACCGCCACGGCCATGAGGACATCAGCCGAGCCTCGACCGCCCAACGCCTGACCTATTGGCGCAAGGCTCTTCACGCTGTTGCCGAGGCGCCCCTGGCCGGTCACGGCACCGGGTCGATCAAGCGCCAGTTCGAGCGCGCCGCCACCGGTGGAAGCCGCCTCGATGCGGAGATCGTCAGCAATCCCCACAACCAGACCCTCAATGTCGCGATGCAATGGGGCGTACTCGGCGTCGTCCTGCTCTACGCCATGTGGATCGCGCACCTTCGCCTGTTCCTGGACGAAGGCCTTGCGGCCTGGATCGGGCTCGTGGCCGTCGTACAGAACATCGCAAGCTCGCTTCTGAACTCGCATTTGTTCGATTTCCACGAAGGCTGGATGTATGTGCTGGGCGTTGGCGTCGCCGGCGGCATGGCGCTGAAGGCAAGAGCCGGACCGCATCTGCATTATGAGATCCGCATCGGGGGTGAAGCGGTCGATCCGCAGAAATTTCTGCGCGCCCGCGTGCGGCTCAGCGCCGACTAGGCCTTTTACTCCGCCGCCACGCAAGCCACCTGGGGGGGAGCCAACGCAAAGACGCCGAAATCGGGCACCACCATTTCGAGTTCGCGGCGATAGCTTTCGTAGCTGAGCGCTCCCGGCCGAATGAAGCCGAGTTGAAGCGTGTGATCGACCACACGCCTGAGAACGATCGGAGCGCTCGCCGGTGTAAACTGGGCGCCACCGGGATTGGACAGCGTCGTGATCAGACCGCGTGCGGGCTCGTTTCTCTTATCGGGACGTGACACCATGATCAGACGTATCGCTCCCTTCTCGAGGGTGACGAAGTTCAGGAACGGGCGTCCATCCGGGATGTAGACACGGCCCCTCTGCGTGTGCCCGGCATCAACACGTTCGCGTTCCTCGAACATGAGACAGGACTCGGTTTCGTCCCAATGAATGCCGATGATGTAGGCACTGATGATCTCGGGGTTGGAGAACGCGGGCCTGAAGCAGACGTAATCCCCCTCGAAGGTCTCCACTCCTGCGCGATCGCGGTAGCCAAGATCATCGGCGACGTCGAACCTAGACGTCACTGGCGGAGGTTCGAGTCCGACGGCAATCGACGGCGCATCATGCAATGGAAACTCCTTGCGTGGACTGGTGGCTATCCGCTCAGCAGTGACGTTGCGTATGCGCTCGGACTCATTGAAGACCGCGAGGACCATGCCGCCGACGATGAAGCCTGTTAAGCCAGTGCTTAACGCCACCAGTTGGATCGCATCCTGCGGATGTACATAGAACAGAGCCAGTACTTGCTGGCCGATCATATGCGCGACCAGCCACCCCGCACAGGTCAGCGCGGCGCCGTTCGCGAGAGCCCCGAGGGCCGCCACGCGGTACCAGCTCATCCGCGAACATCCCATGTAGGAACAAATGAGCCCGAGGGAAATCGTACAGACGAAAGGCGTGATGACGCCGTATAGCCGCTCGATGAACTGCCTAAGAACGTCCTGATATCCTCCTCCCTGCATCAGGGCGGACATTAGTGGAATGCCGATCCGGAGCGCAATCGACAGCCCCACGACGACGAGACCGGCGACAACCAACTCGGCGATAGGCGGATATCCGGGTGTGTTGCCTTCCTTGCGTCCGATGAAGCGTTGCGCCACGACGATTGCGCCCAGGACTGCGAAGCCGATCGAAGCGCCGAATGTGACCGCAATCGTCAACACCTTGTCGACTTCGATCGGAAGTGTTCCCGGCATGAACAGCATCATGCCAATGCTCCAGGCCGTGACGAGGAAGATCGTTGTCGCCCATTGATCCAGCCCAAAGGTCGGCCCCGGACTGTAGGCGAAGCCCATCCTCGCTAGCCGCTGCAATCGGCCGCTATGGGTCCGTTCGCAAAACAGGACATAGCGAGACACGAGGCCGCAAGTGAGGTTGGTGACCTCAGCAATGTTGCGGTTCAAAGCGTCCTTCAATTCCGGGGTTGGAAGCGACGACGTGAAAAATGCAAGACCGGCGTGCATCATCTCTTCGTAACGGGCATCCGCACGAGCCGCCACCGCGTCGCCCAATTGTATGATCATGGCGTAGGCGGATCGGCCATAGCCATTTCCGGTGAAGTCGAGTGCCGCGGCATTCTGCCGGGGTCCGACGAACAGGTTGTAAAGGCCGATGGCTCTTGTGAAGCGGTCGGGAAGAGTACCGTCCCTGCTGAAACTCAACGCTTGCGGACCGATATTCTCCGAAACGATTTTGGTCACCTTGCTTCGAAGGTCGTCGCGCGGGACGAAACCCGTGGTTTGCGCGAGTTCAAATGCGAGTCGGTCGGCTTCACGCGGAATGGCGGCCAATCTGACACAAAATGCGCGCGCGGCCCGGTCGATCCGTGCCACCTGCCGGAATTGCGAAGCGACGACGATGATGAGCACGGCCACGATCGGAGCATATTGAGCCAGTTGCGCCTGCGCCTTTGGATCTACCGCCTTCATCTGGCCGACGATGAAGTCGAACCCGATGCTGCCCTGGACGAGTCCGATCATGACGACCAGCCAGAGCGGTATCATCAGGGCGTAGTAGAATATCACCCCCCAGAAGAACAGTGCGAAGGTCGTACCGGACCGATTGGTGGGCGGAGAGTTGAAGCGAGCCCAGGCAACGACAAAGAGTGCCAAGATCGCAATAATCCATTGGCTCTTCGTAACGATCGCTTCAATGATGTCCATGTTACGCGCTCCCACATAGCAGGCGACGCATGCATGAATGGCTCTGCCCCCGCCGAGGCAGGGCACAATTCAGATCAGGGACATCGTGGAGACGCAGCGCGCGTCGACACAGGCGCCCGAACAATAGGGAAGACTACGCTGGGCCGACCCGGCTGCAATGTGAAGTAGAACACACCCGGGAGGACATTTCTTTAGCGGAGTTGGACACCGCGACCGCTGTTGGTCACATACAACCGAACTACGGACTCCGCTCGTGGCCGACCTCGCCGGTGATGACGTCGCCGAACAGCTCCCACCCTGCCCGTTGAAGCGCATCAACTGCATCTGCTCGATCGGGAAATAGTCGTCGGCGGAGGTGTTGACCATGATGCCTGGCAGCATCAGATCAGTGTGGAAATTCTTCAGGCTAGTGGCCTGCTTCATCACGTTCTCACGGGTGAGATTGTCACCGCACTGCTTCAACACCTGCGCCATCGCCTCGGCCTGCACATAGCCGTAGATGTTGTTGGCGTTGGCCTTGTCGCCATCGGGATAATATTTGTCCATGAATTCGCGCCACTTCACCACCGCCGGGTCCTTGTCCCAGGTCGGGTCGGTCGGATCCTTCAGATAGACGGTCGAGATGATGTCCTTGGAATAGTCGAGCCCGGCGGGCTTGAGCACCGAGGCGACCGAGGTTGCGGTATTGGCGAGGAAGAACTTTGGTTTCCAGCCGAGCTCGCCGACCTTCCGGATCGCCTGCGCCGATCCCTTCGGGGCGGCCCATGAGAAGAAAATGTCGGCGCCCGAGTCATGCAGCGCCACGATCTGCGAGTCGATCGAGGGATCGCTGACCTCATAGGACTTGTCGGCGATGATCATGCCGGCCTTGTCGCCGAGCCCGTCCTTCAGGCCCTTGAACTGGTCCTTGCCGGCGTCGTCGTTCTGCCAGAACACGGCGACCTTGCTGTTGGGGAAATGATCGCGGATATACTTTGCGTAGATCCGCCCCTCGCTCTGGTAGTTCGGCTGGAAACCCATGGTCCACGGGAAATTCTTGGGGTCCCCGAACTTGGTGCCGCCGGAGGCGACGAAGAGCTGCGGCACCTTCTTGGCGTTCATGTATTTCATGATCGCGGAGTTCGAGGGCGTGCCGAGCGGCTGGAAGATCAGCAGCACCTCGTCGCTCTCGACCAGCTTGCGCGCCTGCTCGATCGCCTTCGGCGGCGAATAGGCGTCGTCATAGCTGATGAAGTTGATCTTGCGGCCGTTGATGCCGCCCTGATCGTTGATCATCCTGAAATAGGCGGCCTCGGTCTTGCCTATCACGCCATAGGACGACGCCGGCCCGCTATAGGGCATGATGTTGCCGATCTTGACTTCGGTGTCGGTGGCTCCGGGATCGTATTTCTTCTGCGCCAAGGCCGGTGCCGTGACGAGCACGCCGGCAGCAAGAATGGCGAGGG
The DNA here is from genome assembly GCF_040547725.1 of Bradyrhizobium sp. LA2.1. Lineage (NCBI taxonomy): Bacteria > Pseudomonadati > Pseudomonadota > Alphaproteobacteria > Hyphomicrobiales > Nitrobacteraceae > Bradyrhizobium > Bradyrhizobium sp. LA2.1. Next base: position 56,264 of record NZ_JBEPQI010000014.1, on the reverse strand, counting down.
CAGCAAGGCTTTCGCGACGACCCGGCATCGTTCTCTCCCCTATGTTTTGTAGTCTTATTTTGCGGAGAGTGTCGCAAGGCCGTTCGCCGCTGGCAAGCGCCGCGATTTTCCGTGGCGTGAAACGCCGGATCGAGAATTTACGGCACGCGCCGCAACAGCCTTGCAGCGCGCCCGTCGATCACGAGCAGTGCGCTGCCGATGACGATGGCGCCCGCGATCTCGCGCGCGGAGATCGGCTCACCCAGCACCAGCCATCCCAGCAGGATGGCGGTGACGGGAATGAGCAGCGTCACCAGCATCACATTGGTCGCGCCTGAACGTCGCAGGATCTGAAAGAAGACGATGTAGGCGAGCGCCGTCGAGAGGGCGGCAAGGCCAAGCACGGCGAGCCAGGTCGTCAGGCCCGGCATCGAAAGATGCCACGGCTGCTCCATGGCGCCGGCGACGATCGCCATCATCACAGTCGATGCCATCAGCTGAAACGTCGCCGTTCCCAGCGGAGGCGTGTCCTTCAGCAGCCGCCGCGCGGCCAGCGCCGCAAAGCCATAGCTGAATGCGCCACCCAGGCAGAGCAGGATGCCGAGCCCCTGCCCCGGCCTCGTTTCCCATCCGCGCAGGATGATGACGCCGGCGAGCCCGAGCGCCACGCCGGCCACCCGACGCATCTGCAGGGCCTCTTCGCCGGCCGCCGCCATCACCATCACCGTGAACAGCGGCGTGGTCGCATTCAGGATCGAGGCCAGCCCACTCGGAATGTAGGTCTGGCCGAGCACGATCAGCGAGAACGGGATGACGTTGTTGAGCAGCCCAATCGCGACGAACGGCTTCCAGCCCGCCATGCCCTTGGGAAGACCGATACCCTGCATCCGCAGCAACGGCAGCAGAATGGCCGCCCCAAGCGCGACGCGCAGCAGCACCAGCGTCAGCGGCGGCAATTCCCGCAGCGCCGCGCCATTGAAGAAGAACGATCCGCCCCAGAGAACCGAGAGCACCGCGAGCAGCGACCAGTCTCGCGCGTCGATCCTGTTATCGTTCGGGGACATGTTGCTTCACCTCGGCGGCCGAGCCTGCCGCCTAGAACGGCGCGAGACAGGCCGCCACCCGATTTCCGACAAATTTGCTCAGGAGGGGCGCCGCGAGCGAGCGTCACCGGCAATATCGGCGACAACCGCTCCGATCACCAGCGCGCCGCCAATGAGCGCATGCACGGCGGGCAGTTCGCGAAAAGCGACCCAGATCCAGAACGGCATTAGCGGCGTTTCCAGCGTCGCGATCAGGGAAGCCTGCCCCGAAGGCAACAAGCGCGAGCCGAGCATGTAGAAGGTCAGGCCGAGCGCGACCTGGAGGCAGCCGAACATCGCGAGGATCGCAAGGCTGTTGCCGCCGACATGGGCGATGTCGTGGGCAAAGGGAAGACTGACGAGGCTCCCCATGAAGTTCGACAGCGCTGCCGCGGCCACCATCGACGTCTCGCGATGGCGCCGGACCACGACCGTCATGGCGGAGATGGCGAGCACCATCAGGCAGCTCAGCGCGACGCCGCCGAGATCGGCGCCGGCCCGAACGCCGCCGACCGTGATCACCACGCCGGCAAAGGCGATCAGGCTCGCGGTCAGCGTACGCCACGTCGCGGCTTCGCCGAGCCACAGCCACGCCAGCGCAGCCGCAACGAAGGGCTGGGTGGCGATCAGCACCGCCACATTCATGACCGTGGTCATCTGAAGCGCGGGAATGAACGAGACCATGCCGACCGCGGACAAGGACGCGACGAGCAGGCCGCCCTTCCCCGGCACGACCAATTGCCACAGCGCAGCGCGGCCCTGCATCACGACAAGAAACACGCTGATCAGGCTGCCCGCGAACAGGCCGCGCCAGAACAGGATGGTCCAGGGATCGAACGGCAAGAGGCGCGTGAAGAACGGCGCCGTGCTCCAGGCAACTGCGGCAGCGATGACGAGGGCAATGCCGAGACCGCGATCCGAACGAGGCTGCCCCATGTTGATGCGCCCAGCTAGGTCGGCTTCTTCGGCCGCGACACCAGCTCGATCATCTTGCCTTCATCGTCGTCGGGCATTGCGGCCTTGGCCTGCGCGTAGGACTCGACCGCAGCGCGCGAGACCAGCGGCTTGTCGGCGAGCAGGCCTTCGGCGAGCTTCACCGCATAGGCGGCATCCTTGTGCCGCAGCGCCGCCGTAAAGGTCGCGGCGCTGAAATCGCGGGCGACCATGCGCTTGGAATGACGCTGCACCTGCGGGCTGGCGGCGACGCCGGCCTGGATCGATTCCAGCACCAGGTTCATGTCGAGCCCGGCCTGTTCGGCGATGGCGAGGCCTTCGGCAAGGCCCGCGATCTGGATCGCACCCAGGAGATTGTTGATGAGCTTGTAGACCGTGCCGGAGCCGACCGCGCCGAAATGGCGGATGGTCGAGCCGATCGGTTCGAGAAACGGCCGCGCACGTTCGAGATCAGCTGCGTCAGCGCCGGCGAGCAGCGTCAGCTTTCCGGCCGCTGCCGCATCCGGCAATCCCGTCACGGGGCAGTCGATGTAGATCAGCCCGCGCGCGTTCAGTTCGCGGCCCATCTCGCGGGCGTGGTCATAGGAGACGGTGGAGCACTCGATCGCAATGGTGCCGGCCTTTGCCGTCTTGGCCGCGCCCTCGGGCCCGAGCCAGACCGCGCGCGAGGCTTCGTCATCGGCGACCATGGTCACGACCGCATCGGCATCGATCGCGGCATCCTCAGGCGACGTCGCCCAATGCGCACCGCGCGCGATCAGGTCGTCCGCCTTTGCCTTGCTGCGATTCCACAGCGTCACCGTGAAGCCGGCATCGAGATAGCGGCCGGCCATGCCGTGGCCCATCCGCCCCAACCCGATGAAGGCGACGCGGGACATCAGTCGACGTCCTCGATGTCGGCGCCGGTGGTGCCGAAGGCGCGCTGCGCCAGGGTTGCGGCCATGAAGTCGTCGAGCTCGCCGTTCAGCACGCCCGATGTGTCGGACGTCTGCACGCCGGTGCGCAAATCCTTCACCATCTGGTAGGGCTGCAGCACGTAGGAGCGGATCTGGTGGCCCCAGCCGATATCGGTCTTGGCGGCCTGGTCGGCGGCGGCCTTCTCCTCGCGCTTCTTCAGCTCGATTTCGTAAAGCCGCGCGCGCAGCATGTCCCAGGCCTGCGCCCGATTCTTGTGCTGGGAGCGGCCGGCCTGGCAGACCACGGCAACGCCGGTCGGAATATGCGTCAGGCGCACCGCGGATTCGGTCTTGTTGACGTGCTGGCCGCCGGCGCCGCCCGAGCGCATGGTGTCGACGCGGACGTCGGCTTCCTTGATGTCGATCTTGATGCTGTCGTCGATGACGGGGAACACCTGCACGCTCGAAAACGAGGTGTGCCGCCGCGCGTTGGAATCGAACGGCGAGATGCGCACCAACCGGTGCACGCCCGCCTCCGTCTTCAGCCAGCCATAGGCGTTGTGGCCCGAGACCTGGATCGTCGCGGACTTGATGCCGGCCTCTTCGCCCTCGGACTCTTCGAGGAATTCGACCTTGAAGCCGTGCGTCTCGGCCCAGCGCGTATACATGCGCAGCAGCATCTGCGCCCAGTCCTGGCTCTCGGTGCCGCCGGCGCCGGCATGGACTTCGAGATAAGAATCGAAACGATCGGCCTCGCCCGACAGCAGCGCCTCGAGCTCGCGCCGCGCGACTTCCTTCTTGAGGTTCTTCAGCGCGGTTTCAGCCTCAGTGACGACGCCGGCATCGCCCTCGGCCTCGCCGAGCTCGATCATGCCGATGTCGTCTTCGAGCTCCTGCTCGACCTTGCCGATGCCGGAGAGCGAATCCTCAAGCGAGGTGCGCTCCTGCATCAGCTTCTGGGCTTTCTGGGGATCGTTCCAGAGGTTGGGATCTTCAGCGAGCTTGTTCAGCTCAGCGAGGCGCGCCGTCGATTTCTCGACGTCAAAGATGCCTCCTCAGCAGCCCGACCGACTGCTTGATCTCTTCTACCAACCGTTCGATTTCGGCGCGCATGTTGTTCTCTGATCTCGCGGAATCCCGCGTGCATTGAAGCTGGGATGTAGCGGCGGCGGCTGCAAAGCGCAACCGCCGGAACCGCGATCGTCAGTCTTATCCGCTAGTACAGACCACCGGTGCCCGGCCGCATGAAGAAGCCGGAATCCGGCTGCTGCTGCTGCGACGCCGGCACGCCACCGCGCCCGTCGGCATCGGCGACGCCGATGACCGAGTAGTTGTCAGGCGGCGCCGTGCCCGGCTTGAAGGCTTCCAAAATGGTTCCGCCGGTCTCACCGGGGCCGGCGCGCATGCCGGTCTTGGAGACGACGCGCACGAGCTTGATGCCGGCCGGCACCTTGAACGGAACCGCGGGCTTGTCGGCGAGCGCAAGCTTGAGGAAGTCGCGCGCGATGGGTGCGGCCAGATGGCCGCCGGTCGCGGCGTTGCCCCTACCGAGCGCGCGCGGCTTGTCGTAGCCCATATAGATCGCGACGGCGACGTCGGGCGAGAAGCCGACGAACCAGGCGTCCTTGGCCTCGTTGGTGGTGCCGGTCTTGCCGGCGATCGGCTTGCCGACCTCCTTGACCACGGTTGCGGTACCGGCCTGGACCACGCCTTCCATCAGCTCGGTGATCTGATAGGCGGTCATGGAATCCAGCACCTGCTCGCGACGGTCGATCAGCTGCGGCTCGGCCTGGTTCTTCCAGCCGCCGGGCGCGTCGCAGCCGCGGCATTCGCGCTGGTCGTGCTTGAAGATAGTGCGGCCGTAACGGTCCTGGATACGGTCGATCAAGGTCGGCTTCACCCGGCGACCGCCATTGGCGAGCATCGAATAGGCCGTGACCATGCGCATCGCCGTGGTCTCGCCGGCGCCGAGCGCGTAGGACAGATAGTTCGGCAATTCATCATAGACGCCGAAGCGGCGCGCATATTCGCCGATCAGGGGCATGCCGATGTCCTGTGCGAGGCGCACAGTCACGGTGTTGAGCGACTGCCGCAGCGCGTTGCGCAACGTGACGGGTCCCTGGAATTTGCCGGACGAGAAGTTCTCGGGCCGCCACACGCCGGCGCCCTGGCCCTGGTCGATTTCAATGGGCGCGTCGAGCACCACGGTCGAGGGCGTATAGCCGTTGTCGAGCGCGGCCGAATAGACGATCGGCTTGAACGACGAACCCGGCTGGCGATAGGCCTGCGTGGCGCGGTTGAACTGGCTCTGGTCGAACGAGAAGCCGCCGACCATCGCGAGCACGCGGCCGGTCCAGGGATCCATCGCCACCATCGCGCCCGACACTTCGGGGATCTGGCGCAGGCGGTACTGGCCTTCGACCGGCTGTCCCTCCTTGGTGTAGAGCGGATCGGCATAGATCACGTCGCCGGGCTGCAACACTTGCGCGACGGACGTCGGGGTCTTGCCCTTGGCATTGCCTTGGGCCGCCCTCGCCCAGCGTACGCCGTCGACCGTGACGATGCCGGTCTCGCGCTGCTTGCTGATGGCGCCGCCGAGCTCGCGGTTCGGCTGGAAGCCGATGCGCGCCGACTGGTCGCTGGTCTCCAGCACCACCGCCATGCGCCATGGCGAGATGTCGGAGAGTGACTTGATCTCGGCGAGCTTCACGCCCCAATCGCCCGAAATATCGAGCTTGCTCATGGCGCCGCGATAGCCCTGCTGCTCGTCATAGTTCACGAGGCCGGCGACCATGGCCTTGCGCGCCATGACCTGGATCTTCGGATCGAGCGTGGTGCGGACGGACAGACCGCCTTCGTAGAGCTTCTTCTCGCCGTAGCGCTCGAAGATGTCGCGGCGGACTTCCTCGGCGAAATATTCGCCGGCGAAGGTGTGGGCACCGTTGGAACGGTTGGTGACGGCCAGCGGCTCCTTGCGCGCCTTGTCGGCGTCGGCCTGCTTGATCCAGCCGTTCTCCAGCAGACGGTCGATCACGTAGTTGCGGCGCTCGATGGCGCGATCGCGGTTACGCACCGGATGCAGCGTCGCGGGCATCTTCGGCAACGCGGCCAGATAGGACGCTTCCGCGACCGTCAGCTCGTTCACCGACTTGTCGAAATAGACCAGCGAAGCGGCCGCGATGCCGTAGGCGCCGAGGCCGAGATAGATCTCGTTCAGATACAGCTCGAGGATCTTGTCCTTCGAGTAGGTCTTCTCGATGCGCATCGCCAGCAAGGCTTCCTTGATCTTGCGGGCGAAGGAGACCTCGTTGGTCAGAAGGAAGTTCTTGGCGACCTGCTGGGTGATCGTGGAGGCGCCCTGCGGACGCCGGTTCGAGCCGTAGTTCTGGATGAAGAGCACGCCCGCGCGCGCCATGCCGGTGTAGTCGATGCCGCCATGCTCGTAGAAATTCTTGTCCTCGGCCGCGAGGAAGGCGTTGATCACGAGCTTCGGCACCGCCTGGATCGGCAGGTACAGCCGGCGCTCCTTGGCGTATTCGCCGAGCAGCGAGCCGTCGACCGCGTGCACGCGGGTCATCACCGGCGGCTCGTAATCCTGAAGCTGAGAGTAATCGGGCAAGTCCTTGGAGAAATGCCAGATCAGGCCTGCCACGGCCCCGACACCGACAAGGAACACCACCGTTCCCGCGGCGAACAGGAAGCCCATGAACCGCACCAGCAAGCGCATTATATGTTTATCCGTTCAAACTCTGGATCAGCTCAAGGCACCCAAAACAGGCGCCAACTCCACGTCGCGAATTCACCGGCCTACTCAATTACATCAGTGCCGGACCAAGACGCTTGCCGAACGGGATTCTCGCCGATTCCGGAACCCCCTGCGGCATTTTTATAAAGCGCCCGCTGTGGCCAAACTAGGGCTTTTGCAACGGGACGGAAAATCCCTCTCAATCCGACGCCCCCCCGGTCGTCAATTTGACGATCCCCCGGTCGTCAATTTGACGATCCGGCCGTCGCCATCCGCTTGGTCAGGAACCCGTCGATCGCCTGCGCCATCGAGCCCACGGCCTTGGACCGCCACCCCTCCGAGACCAGATGCTCGAGGTCGCCCTTGTTGGAGACATAGCCGATCTCGACCAGCACCGACGGCACGTCGGGCGCCTTGAGGACCCGGAAGCCGGCCGACTTCAGGGGATGCTTATGCATCCGCACGGACGACTTCATTTCGCCCATCAACAGGCGGGCAAAACGGCTTGAAAAGGTGCGAGTTTCCCGCTGGGTGAGGTCGATCAGGATGTCGGCGACGTCGGTCGGCTCCTCCGCGAGGTTGAAACCGGCGATCGCGTCCGCCCGGTTTTCCGCATCCGCCAGCCGCTGCGCCTCGGCGTCGGAGGCCTTGTCGGACAACGTGTAGATGGTCGCTCCCTGCGCATCGCCCTCGGCCTTCGGCAGCGCGTCGGCGTGGATCGAGACGAACAATGCGGCCTTGAGCCCGCGGGCGACTTTGACCCGGTCGTTGAGCGGAATGAAGGTGTCATCATCCCGTGTCATCACCACGCGGAATTTGCCGGTCTTGTCCAGCCGGTCGCGCAGCGCCAGGCCAAAGGCCAGCACCAGGTTCTTCTCGCTTTCGCCGCTCGACTGCGTGCCGTTGTCGATGCCGCCATGGCCGGGATCGATCACGACGATCGGGCGGCCGTCGACCTTTTGCTGCCCAGCTTCCGGAGTTGCGGCGGCCGGAACCGTTGCCGGCGGCGCGTCGGCGATTGCGGGCCGCAGTTCGGGGCGTTTCTCGGGGACGAGCGACTGCACGAAGGCGGTCCGGTCGACCTCCTCCAGCTCGAGCACGAGCCGGGCCGGCTGGCCATTGGCGGCCTCCAGCACGTAGGACTTGGCGATCTTGGCCGGGCCTGTCAGATCGAACACGATTCGCGAGCCGCCGGGCATGACCAGCCCGTAGCGGAAGGCCTTGACCAGTCCCCGCCCCTCGACCCCGGTGCCCGCGGGCAGTTGAAAATTGACCTGGGGCACATCGACCACCACCCGATACGGGTCGGCGAGCGTCACGGCGCGGAATGTGACGGCCTGATCGATGTCGAGGATGAAACGGGTCTGCTTGCCATCGCCGGCCAGCCGGGCGGCGGACGCGGTTGGAAAATTCGCTACCGCAACAGAGGGTTGCGGCTGGCTTTCCGCCGCGCTCAGGCGCCAGGAATCAGCGCATGCCAATGCTGCGGCGCACAGAAGCGCGCATCCCAGCAAAACCCTTTGATTTGTGCGGCTCGTCACCGATTCAGTGCCTCCGAGCGGCCCTTCTAACGCAATAGAACCACAGGGTTAATCGCCGCTTAATGACAGATATACGAAACTCCCCGACTGTGACCGTCGTGCGACGCTCCCTTGCACGGTTGGTCCATTCCACGTATGTACGGAGTGCTGACGGCCGATATTTCCGGTTGTGTCGCGTTCAGCCTCCCGGTGCAGCGCCGGAACTCTCAAGGTTTGGGAATTCCAGCGTTTTTCCGTTCCCCTCAAAGACCAGCGCGGTGCGCGGCAGCGAGGTGGAGCGGGTCAAGCCCCGGTGGCGGACGGTCCCTGGTTACCACCGCGTTTCCGGGACGGTTTTGACAGCGACGTGACTCGTTACCCGGTCCCTTAATCCCAAGGGAGCGGTTCGTAATCCCCAAGGCGAGCGCGCTCGCGCCATGCCTGGCCAGCAGCAACTGATTGAGGGGCGGCCCCGCCGCCCAATGTTTCATACGGGCCGACGCTTGATGCGCCAGACTGTGCCGACGAATTCTGAAGGACCGTTCGCGACGCTGCGGAGTGACAATCCCGCGCGCCGCTTCGGCCCTCCAGCTTCCGTTTCGGCAAGGCGCGAGAGACGGCGTTTCGGCCTTCCCCTCACCCCCGAATCAGGTGGACCGTCGCGTCACCCGGCAGCGCAGATCGCGCCCACGGTGAATCGCGCCCGCCGCCGCCAAGAGTTAAGACATGCCCAACAAGATGTTGATCGATGCCACCCACCCGGAGGAGACCCGGGTCGTCGTGGTCCGCGGCAATCGCGTCGAAGAGTTTGATTTCGAGACCGCGCAACGCAAGCAACTGCGCGGGAATATCTACCTCGCCAAGGTCACCCGGGTGGAGCCCTCGCTCCAGGCCGCCTTTGTCGAATATGGCGGCAACCGCCACGGCTTCCTCGCCTTCAGCGAAATCCATCCCGATTACTACCAGATCCCGGTCGCCGACCGGCAGGCGCTGATCGAGGCCGAGGAACAGGCCCATCGCGAAGCCGAGGAAGAGAGCGAGAACCGCTCCCACGGCCGCCGCCGGTCGCGCCACCGCAATTCCCGCCGCCGCAGTCAAGGCGAACGCGTCCGCAGCGACATCGTTGAGGGCCTCGAGGCCGGCGCCGATCCAGCGGCCCAGCCGGTCGAGAGCGACGCCCTGCACACCGAGGGTGCGTCGCACGAGGGCGAGCATCTGCACGCCGATGCGGAACATCGCGGCGAGCACGAAGGCCACGACCACCACGACCACGATCATGGCGACCATGATCATCACGATCATGACCACGAAGGACATGGTCACGACCATCATCATGCCAATGATGACGATCACCATCACGCCCACGGTCATGACGACCATGGTCATGACGAGCACGATCATCACGACCATGATCATGCCGACGAGACGCCCGCGCCTGTCGCAGCCTTCGGCGCCGAGCTCGTGGTCGCGACCGAGACCGCTGCCGAACCGCAGGAGGCTATCGCATCCGAGGCCCATGCCGAGGCTCTCGCCGAAGCCGTGACCGCCTCCGCCGAACCGGCCGACGCGGTCTACGCTGCCGGCGAAAGCACTGATGCTCGCCATCAGGAGTCCGAGGAGGAAGACGACGAGGACGAGGACGGCGAGGAAGCCGAAGAGGAACACGTCGAATCCGTCGGCGGCGACGACGTGATGGAGGAAGTGCCGGAGCGCACCTTCCGCCCGCGCCGCCAGTACAAGATCCAGGAAGTCATCAAGCGCCGCCAGGTGATGCTGGTGCAGGTCGTCAAGGAAGAGCGCGGCAACAAGGGCGCAGCGCTGACCACCTACCTCTCGCTCGCCGGCCGCTATGCCGTGTTGATGCCGAACACCGCGCGCGGCGGCGGCATCAGCCGCAAGATCACCAGCGCCCAGGATCGTTCCCGCCTGAAGGAAGTTGTGCAGGATCTCGACGTGCCCGAGGGCATGGGCATCATCCTGCGCACCGCCGGCGCCGCCCGTACCAAGCCCGAGATCAAGCGCGACTTCGAATATTTGATCCGGATGTGGGAGACGGTGCGCGACCTGACGCTGAAGTCGCAGGCCCCGACCCTGGTCTACGAGGAAGGCTCGCTGATCAAGCGCTCGCTGCGCGACCTCTACAACAAGGAGATCGACGAGATCTCGGTTGCCGGTGAGTCCGGCTACCGCGAAGCGCGCGATTTCATGAAGATGCTGATGCCCGCCAATGTCAGCGCGGTGAAGCAGTATCGCGACGGCCAGCCGCTGTTCTCGCGCATGGGCGTCGAGAGCCAGCTGGACGCGATGTTCTCGCCGACCGTGCAGTTGCGCTCCGGCGGCTACATCGTGATCAACCAGACCGAGGCGCTGGTCTCGATCGACGTCAACTCCGGACGGTCGACCCGCGAGCACCATATCGAGGACACTGCGCTCAAGACCAATCTGGAAGCGGCCGAAGAGGTAGCCCGCCAGCTTCGCCTGCGCGACCTCGCCGGCCTGATCGTCATCGACTTCATCGACATGGACGAGAAGCGCAACAACCGCGCGGTCGAGCGCAAGCTGTCCGATTGCCTGCGGCAGGACCGCGCGCGCATCCAGGTCGGCCGGATCTCGCATTTCGGCCTGCTGGAAATGTCGCGCCAGCGCATCCGCGCCAGCGTGCTGGAGAGCTCGACCGATCCCTGCCCGCATTGCGGCGGCACCGGCCATGTCCGCTCGGTTTCCTCGGTTGCGCTCCAGCTGCTGCGCGGCCTCGAAGAGATCCTGATGAAGGGCGCGACCCACAATCTCGTGGTCCGCACCCGCACCGACGTCGCGCTCTATGTGCTGAACCACAAGCGCGGCCATCTGCGCGACCTCGAGAACGGCTTCAAGGTCACGCTGGCCGTCATCGCCGACCCCAGCGTCAGCGGACCGCAGGCCTATCTCATCGACCGCGGCGAGCAGGTGCATACGCTGGAAGCCGCGAAGGCGCTGCTGGCGGCACAGGCCGCCGCAAGCCCGCCGCCCATAGTCGAAGAAGTCTATGACGACGAGGAATTCGATCCGGAGCTGGAATCCGAGGTCGAGACCGAAGAAACCGAAGGCCTCGCCGAGGAGCAGGCTGGCGGCGAAGCGGCTTCCGACCAGGATGGCCAGCGCCGCAAGCGCCGCCGGCGTCGGCGCGGCCGCGGTGCCCCGCGCGACGGCGAGTTGCGCGAGGATGGCGCTCCGGCGTCGTCCGAAGCGGCCGTGGCGGCCAGCGAAGGTGAAGAGGATTCCGAATCCGAACAGGACGGCGAGGAAGGCGAGGACCAGGCGGCCCGCAGCGAGCAGCAGGGCAACGGCGATCGCCGCCGCCGGCGTGGTCGTCGCGGTGGACGTCGCCGTCGCGGTGGCAACGAGGAAGGTCTCGCTGGCTCCATCGGCGACGAGCTCGCAGCCAATGCGCCGTCGGAAGCGACCGACGCCGTCGCCGATTTCGACAGCTTTGGCGGCGAGGCTGCGCCCTCGATCGCGCAGGCCGAACACACTACCGCCGAGCCTGAGGTCAGCCAGCCCGAGCCGCGCGCCGAGGTGCAGATTGAGGCGCCGGCCCAACCTGAGCCCGCTCCCGCTCCTGCCGCCGCGGACGAAGAGCCGGCCGACGACAAGGCTGCGCGTCGCCGCTCCACGGTCCGGGAAAAGGTGAGCTTCCTGTCGAGCAGCGCGAGCGAGCCGGCAACACCGGTTGCGGCAGCGCCTGAGCCGGTTGCCCCGCCCGCACCAGCCGCTGAACCCACGCCGGAGGCGGCAACCGAAACCCCGGCCGCCCCGCGTCGCGCTGGCTGGTGGTCTCGCCGGTTCGGCGGCGGCGAGTAGAGCGAACAAAGCAGTTGAAACCGCCCGGCCAAACCGGGCGGTTTTGATTTAGCGAGGTCAGTTTCGATGCAAAGCGCAATTGTTCTCGGCGGCGGCATGATCGGCGTGAGCGCGGCGCTGCACCTCCGGCAGCGCGGCTGGTCGGTCACGCTCGTCGACCGCAGGGAGCCGGGCCGCGAGACCAGCTACGGCAATGCCGGGATGATCCAGGCCGAAGCCGTGCGTCCCTATCCGATGCCGCGCGACCTCGCTTCGCTCCTGAAGATCGCGACCGGCCGCACCAATGACGTGCGCTACAGCCTGTCGTCGCTTCATCTCCATATCGAGCCCCTGCTCCGCTACTGGTGGCATTCGGCGCCGAAGCGGCATCGCGAGGCGATCGACGCCTGGGCGCGGCTGATCGCCTACGCGACGGCGGAGCACGACATTCTCATTCGCGAAGCCCATGCCGACAATCTGATCCGCCGCGCGGGCTACCGGCATCTGCATCGCGACGCATCGTCCTTCGATCTCGCCGTCAAGGCGGCGGAACAAGACCAGCGCGAATTCGGCGTGAGGTTTCGCGCGCTCTCGGGGGCCGAGCTCGCCAAGGCCGAACCGATCCTGCGCGACGATCTGCCCGGTGCGATCCATTGGCTCGACACCTGGACCGTGTCCGATCCCGGCGCACTGGTCACGGCCTATGCCGAGCTGTTCGAGCGCCTCGGCGGCACCATCGTGCTCGGCGATGCCCAGACCTTGCGGCAGACCGCGACCGGCTGGTCGGTCGACACGGACCAGGGAGCCATCGACGCCGCGGCCGCCGTCGTGACGCTCGGGCCCTGGTCGCCCAATCTCCTGCACAAATTCGGATACCGCATCCCGCTGGTGCGCAAGCGCGGCTACCACATGCATTACAGTGGCGGCGCGTCACTCGATCTGCCGCTGGTCGACAAGGCCGGCGGCTACGCCATGGGTCCGATGGCGAAGGGCATCCGCATCACCACGGGTGCGGAATTGACCGGCATGGACGCGCTCGCAACGCCCGTGCAGCTCGCCAGTGCCGAAGCTTCCGCGCGAGAGCTGATCGACCTCGGCAGGCGGGTCGAGCCCGACCCGTGGTTCGGCACCCGCCCCTGTACACCCGACATGCTGCCGGTGCTCGGGCAAGCTCCGCGTCATCCCGGTCTCTGGATGAATTTCGGCCACGGCCACCAGGGCTTTACGCTCGGGCCCGCGACCGGCCGCCTCCTCGCCGAGATCATGAGCGGCGAGACGCCGGCGATCGATCCGACGCCATACCGGCCTGAGCGCTTTTAGCTGTCGGCGTCCGCAGTGCGCACCGCGAGCGCGACTGAGATGCGCGAGCTGGCAAATTCCGTCAGTCGGCGCGCTCGGCCAGCAGCTTCCTGATGCGGTCGGCATCTTCGGGCGTCGCCGGATTGTAGACGATCATGCTGAGATCGGAGCGGCCCTCGACATTGAAGCTCGAATATTCGAACGACATCGTGCCGTGAACGGGATGCCGCAGCCGCTTGGTGCCGTCGCCATGATGGCGCACGTCATTGTCGCGCCAGAGCGCCGCGAATTCCGGACTTGTCCGACAGAGCTCGTCGACGAAATCGGCGACATGCGAGACTGCACCTGCTCGCGCCGCGTCTGCCCTGAATGCGGCCACCACGAAGCGTGCCACACTGTCCCAGTCATATTGCGCGGCGCGCACGCGCGGATCGCAGAAGATGAAGCGCAGGATGTTGCGCTGTCCCGGCGGGATCGCGCCGTAGTCGGTCAGCACTACGCTTGCGGCGCGATTCCAGGCGACGACGTCCCAGGTCGCGGTGCGTACCAGCGCCGGGCTGAATGAGAGCGCATCGAGCACGCGTTGCAGCCGCGGCGAGACGCCTTCGCTCGCCTGGTAGCGCACCTCGGGCGGGCGGCCGAGGCCGATCAGGAACAGGTGCTCGCGCTCGACATCGGTCAGCATCAACGCGCGCGCGATCCGGTCGAGCACATCGGCCGACGGCGCCCCGCCGCGGCCCTGCTCCAGCCAGGTGTACCAGGTCGAGCTGATATTGGCGCGCTGGGCCACCTCCTCCCGGCGCAGGCCCGGCGTGCGCCTGCGGCTGCCGGAGAAGCCGAACGCGGCTGCATCGAGCCGGGTGCGACGGTCCTTGAGATAGGCCCCAAGCAGGTTCTCGGCGGCAGTGCTCTCGCTCATCCTGTTAGCGATTATACCCTGATAACGTCACTACTTTACCCGGATAACTCTAGCGCAGATGGTTCTCTCCACCAACCCTAGGAGAATTCGCATGCGTGTTTTCGTTACCGGTGCCACCGGCTTCGTCGGCTCCGCCGTCGTTCGAGACCTGATGGCCGCCGGCCATAGCGTGCTCGGCCTCGCCCGCTCCGATGCCGGCGCCGCAGCGCTCACCGCGATGGGCGCCGAGGTCCATCGTGGGGCGCTAGAGGATCATGCCTCCTTACGCGGCGGCGCCGCCGCTTCGGACGGTGTGCTGCATCTCGGCTTCAACCACGACTTCTCGAAATTCGCCGACAATTGCGAGCTCGACCGCCGCGCGATCCTCGCGCTCGGTGAGGAACTCAAAGGCTCCGACCGCCCTCTCATCGTCACCTCCGGTGTGGCGCTGCTGGCGCCCGGACGGCTCGCGACCGAAGACGATGCGGCGGCCCGCCACTTTCCGCGCGTCTCGGAAGCCACCGCCGAAGACCTCGCAGAGCGCGGCGTCCGCACCGGCATCGTGCGGCTGCCGCCCACGACCCATGGCGAGGGCGATCAAGGCTTCGTGCCGCGCCTGATCGCGCTCGCCCGGGAGAAAGGCGCCGCGGCCTATATCGGTGAAGGCCAAAACCGCTGGCCGGCCGCGCACCGCCTCGACGCCGCGCGCGTCTATCGTCTCGCGCTGGAGCAAGGTGCGACCGCGCGGCGCTATCATGCGATCGCCGAGGAAGGCGTGCCGTTCAAGGCGATTGCCGAGTTGATCGGCCGACGGCTCGGCGTCCCCGTCGTGTCCAAATCGCCTGAGGAAGCGGCCGCGCATTTCGGCTGGTTCGCACAGTTCGCCGGCATCGACGTTCCGACCTCAAGCGCCAAGACGCGCGCTTCGCTCAGCTGGGCGCCGAAAGAAAAAGGGCTGATCGACGATCTCGACCAGCCCCATTATTTCGAGGTCTGACGGCGCCGCCCGCGCCGTCAGATTCCGCTTGCAGATCAGTCCGTCGTGACGGCCGTTTCCATGTCGGTCGGATCGATCTGTCTGGCGAGGTTGGCGTTGAGCTTGTCGCGGTCGAGCTCACCTTCCCACCAGGCGACGATCACGCAGGCCACGCCGTTGCCACAGAGGTTGGTCAGCGCGCGGCACTCGCTCATGAACTTGTCGATTCCGAGCACGATCGCCATGCCCGGCACGAGGCGCGGATCGACCACGGCGAGCGTCGCGGCCAGCGTGATGAAGCCCGCGCCGGTGATGCCGGAGGCACCCTTCGAGGTCAGCATCGCCACCACCAGGATGGTGAGCTGCTGGCCGAAGGAGAGATCGAAGCCAAGCGCCTGCGCGATGAACAGCGTCGCCAGCGTCATGTAGATGTTGGTGCCGTCGAGATTGAACGAATAGCCCGTGGGCACCACGAGGCCGACCACCGACTTCGAGCAGCCGAGGCGCTCGAGTTTCTCCATCAAGGAGGGCAGCGCGCTTTCCGAGGACGAGGTGCCGAGCACGATCAGCAGCTCGTCCTTGATGTAGGCGAGGAACTTGAAGATGGAGAAGCCGGCGAGGCGCGCGATGGTTCCGAGCACGACGAACACGAACAGCGCCGCGGTGACGTAGAACGTCGCGATCAAGCCGACCAGGTTGAGGATCGCCCCGGTGCCGAACTTGCCGATGGTGTAGGCCATTGCGCCGAAGGCGCCGATCGGCGCCGCGCGCATCACGATGGAGATGACTCCGAACACCGCATGCGCGGCGTCATCGATGAAGCTGCGGATGGTATGGCCGCGCTCGCCGAGGCCCATGATGGCGAAGCCGAACAGCACCGAGAACAGCAACACCTGCAGGATCTCGCCTTGCGCGAAGGCGCCGACCACGGTGTCGGGGATGATGTGCAGGATGAAGTCGACCGACCTCTGGCCCTCTGCCTGCTTGGCGTAGTTGGCGACGGCCTGCGCGTTGGCGGCGGCGCTGCCGAAGCCCGCACCCGGCTTCACCAGGTTGCCGATGATGAGTCCGATCACCAGCGCGAAGGTCGAGACGACCTCGAAATAGACCAGCGCCTTGACGCCGATGCGGCCGACCTTCTTTGCGTCCTGGATATGCGCGATGCCGGAGACCACGGTGCAGAAGATGATCGGCGCAATCACCATCTTGATCAGCTTGATGAAGCCATCGCCCATCGCCTTGATCCACTCGTTGGTGGCGAGCGACGGCCACAGCCAGCCGACCAAGGCGCCGAGCACGATGGCGATCAGCACCTGGACGTAGAGAACCTTGTACCAAGGCTTGGCGGCGGCCGGCGCGACCGGCGCCCCCGCCATCGTTGTCGTCGTCATTGTTTCACTCCCCCTCAAACTCAGAGCCAGCCAAGATCAACTTGGCCGGCTCTGTCAATCGGAACTGCTCGGAATGGTGCGCTTTACCCGCGTCGATCGACGATCCGGCGGGCCGCCGGCATCAGCGCGGCGCCCAGCGCGTTCTTGACCACCGATGCCGCAATGAACGGCGCGACGCCGACCGCCCAAGCCTTGGTTGCGCCAAGGCCGATGACGTAGGCCAGCCAGCCGAAGCCGGCGATGAAGATGACGACATGGGCGAGCGCCATTGCTCCAAACAGGAACACGACGTTGCGATCCCAGCCGCGCTCGGCCAGCCAGCCGGTGATGAAGGCAGCCAGCACGAAGCCATACAGGTAGCCGGCAGTCGGGCCGACCAGCGGTGCAATTCCACCGACCGGGCCGGCGAACACCGGCAGCCCCATCGCGCCTTCGGCGAGGTAGGCGATCATGGTTGCGCTGCCAAGGCGCCAGCCATAGGCGGCGCCGATCATCAGCACGACCAGCGTCTGCAGGGTCATGGGCACGTAAGGCAGTGGCAGATTCACCTTGGCTGATAGCGCCATCAAGGCGGTGCCGAGCGCAATCAGCACGACGGCGCGAAGTGCGCCGACGGTTTCACCCGGACGGGTCGGCCACATCAATGCGGCGAGAGGAGAATGCGGCGTGGCGACGGACGGGAGGGAACGGTCAGACAAAGTTGAACTCCGCAGGGCTGGTGTCGAAACGGCTGTCGAAAACTCGCGGCTATTTAAGCCAGTGAGCGATCCGGTCAACTGCCTCCCGCATCTCCGCTGCCGAACGCGCATAGGAGAGCCGTATGAACGAACGACCATGGATCGGATCGAAATCGAGACCCGGCGTGGCCGCAACGTGCGCCTGCTCCAGCATCTGCTTGGCAAACTCGAAACTGTCCGAGGTGAAGTCCGAGACGTCGGCATAGAGATAGAAGGCGCCGTCGGCAGGCAGGAACTTGCTGAGGCCCGCCTTGGGCAATCCCTCGATCAGGATGCGCCGGTTTTCCTGATAGCCGTGCTTGATCTCCTCCATCTCGGCCGCGCCGTCGAAGGCCGCTTCGGCCGCGATCTGCGACAGCGAAGGCACCGAGATCGACAGGTTCTGCTGCAGCCGCTCGATCGGCCGCACCAGGATCTCGGGCACGACCATCCAGCCGACGCGCCAGCCCGTCATGCAAAAATATTTCGAGAACGAGTTGATCACGAGTGCCTGCTCCGACAGCGCCGCCGCCGTCGCCGCCGGAAACGCGTAGTCGAGCCCGTGATAGATCTCGTCGGAGATGAAGCGGATGCCGGCGTCTTCCGCCGCAGCGATCAGGCCGGCGAGCGCCTCGCGGGACATCATCGTCCCCGTCGGATTGGCCGGGCTGCCGACCAGCACGCCCTTCAGCGGCGCCTTGCGATGCGCCGCCAGCAGCGCCTCGCCAGTCAGCGCGTGGCGCGTGTCATTGGCAGTCTCGATCAGCACCGGCTCGCAACCAAGCGCGGTGAGGATGTGACGGTAGGGCGGATAGCCCGGCACCGTCACGGCGACGCGGTCGCCGGGCGCGAACATCGACAGGAAGGCCAGGATGAAACCGCCGGAGGAGCCTGTCGTCACCACGATCCGCTCGGGGCTGACATCACAGCCATAGGCATCCCGATAGTGGCGCGCGATGCGTTCGCGCAATGAGGGGATGCCGAGCGCGGAGGTGTAATCGATCCGCCCCGCCTCGAGCGCCGCATGGGCGGCCGCGATCGCGGTCTGTGGGGCGCCGGTTGCGGGCTGGCCGACCTCCATGTGGATGACATGGCCGCCTGCCGCCTCGATTCGGGCCGCGGCGGCCATCACGTCCATCACCATGAACGGGGGAACATCGCTGCGGCGGGAGGGCTCGAGCCACTGCCCCACCCGGTTCCTCAATGTCGCATCGTGCATCGAATTCTGCTATTCGCTGGCGAACCGGTCGGTTCGGTCCCGGAAACGGGGCGCTTGCGCCCCAGACTGGCCGCATTGTACGGCTCATAAGGGCATATCTCGTATCCGGTCCGCCGCCAATCGCCAAAAACCAATCACGAAACTGCTTGATCAAGACCGTTTGACCCAGACCGCCTGATGTTGCTCCAGATCGCATTGCGCAAGAAGGCCTCCGCCCTCACCGCCCTCGTCACTGCCGCGGCGATCGCGCTGTTGCCGATGCCGGCCGCGCATGCGCAGGCCAAGGGACCGCCGATCCTGCGCGACACCGAGACCGAGCAGCTGCTGCGCGAATACACGCGCCCGATCCTGCGCGTTGCCGGTCTGGAAAAGCAGAACATCCAGATGGTGATCATCAACGAAGGCTCGTTCAACGCGTTCGTCGCGGACGGCCGCCGCATCTTCGTCAATTACGGCGCGATCATGCAGTCGGAGACGCCGAACCAGATCATCGGCGTGCTCGCGCACGAGACCGGACATCTGGCCGGCGGCCATTTGTCCAAGCTGCGCGAACAGCTCGCCAACGCCCAGACCCAGATGATCATCGCCATGCTGCTCGGGGCCGGCGCGATTGCCGTGGGCAGCACCCGCGGCAACAACAGCGCCGGCAATAACGGGCTCGCCAATGCCGGTGCTGCCGCCATCGCCGGACCGCAGGAGATGATCCGCCGCACGCTGCTGTCCTATCAGCGCCAGCAGGAGGAGAACGCCGACCGCGCCGGCGTGAAATTCCTGACCGCGACCCAGCAGTCGCCGAAGGGCATGTACGAGACCTTCAAGCGCTTCACCAGCGAGAGCCTGTTCGCGTCCCGCGGCGCCGATCCCTATCTCCAGTCGCATCCGATGCCCGCCGAGCGTGTCGCATCGCTTCAGGAATTCGCCAGTTCCAGCCCCTATTGGGACAAAAAGGACGATCCCGCGCTCCAGCTCCGCCACGACATGGCGCGCGCCAAGATTTCCGCGTTCATGGAGCGGCCGGAGACGGTCTACCGCCGCTATCCCCAGACGAACGACAGCATGCCGGCGCGCTATGCCCGCGCCATCAGCACCTATCTGCACGGCGATTTGCGCAGCGCCCTGGCCCAGATCGACGCGCTGATCCAGGTCCAGCCGAACAACCCGTATTTCTACGAGGTGCGCGGCCAGGCACTGCTGGAGGGCGGCAAGCCGGCCGAGGCGATCCCTGCCCTGCGCAAGGCGGTGCAGCTGTCCAACAACGCGCCCCTCATCGAGATGTTACTTGGGCAGGCTCTGGTTGGATCGGATAATAAGGCCTACACCGATGATGCCGTTCGGATTCTCCGGGCCGCGGTGGCACGGGAACCGGAGGCTGCGCTCGGCTATATGCAGCTCGCGATGGCTTATGGCCGGAAGGGCGACTATGCCGAGGCGGATCTGGCGTCGGCGCAGGCCGCTTATCTGCGCGGCGATAACAAGACCGCCCGCGAGCTCGCCACGCGCGCGAAAACCCGTTTCGCCGTCGGCACGCCCGGATGGGTCAAGGCCGACGACATCGTGGCGGCCAAGCCGCCGCGCAACTAACGCGACCAAGACGACGCCTGACACCACGACGTCACGACACCGAGCTTAAGTCCGCCGGGACGTTTTCCGAAACCAGCTTTCGATAAGAGGATTTGCCTATGCCTTCGCTGCGCCTGCTTGCTCCCGCGCTGTTCGCGCTCGCCATGTTCGGCGCAGCCGCGCCCGCGTCGGCCGACAGCTTCTCCGATGCCCAGCGCACCGACATCGAGGCGATCATCAAGAATTATCTCGTCACCCATCCCGAGGTGCTCGAGGAAGCGATGACCGAGCTCACCAAGCGCCAGGCCGCGGCCGAAACGCAGAAGCACGAAGCCAGCATCGCGCAGAACTCCGATGCGATCTTCAACTCGCCGCGCCAGGTCGTGCTCGGCAACAAGGACGGCGACGTCACCTTCGTCGAGTTCTTCGATTACAATTGCGGCTACTGCAAGCGCGCGATGGGCGACATGCTCGACCTCATGAAGGCCGATCCGAAGCTGAAGGTCGTGCTGAAGGAGTTTCCGGTGCTGAGCCAGGGCTCGGTCGAAGCGGCGCAGGTCGCGGTCGCCGTGCGCATGCAGGATCCCACCGGCAAGAAGTATCTCGACTTCCACCAGAAGCTGCTCGGCGGCCGTGGCGCCGCCGACAAGGCGCGTGCGCTGCAGGCGGCCAAGGAAGCCGGCCTCGACACCGCGAAGATCGAGAAGGACATCGGCAGCCCCGAGGTGCGCGCCACCATCGAGGAGAATTTCAAGCTCGCCGAAGCGATGGGCATGAACGGCACGCCGAGCTACGTGATCGGCAAGCAGATCGTGATCGGCGCCGTCGGCCTCGAAGGCCTGAAGGAAAAGATCGGCGTTGCCCGTTGCGGCAAGGCGACTTGCTAACAAGGCGACCTGCTGATCTCGCATTTCACAAAATGCGCATGCGACGAGGCCGGCTGAACAGCCGGCCTTTTTCGTTGACTGCAGCTCTGCGCGAATTCGGGCGCGAATCCGGCGCGCGCATTCATCTCGCGTTTAAGAAACAAATACCCCGGAACCGCCGATGTTCCGGAACAACTCAAATCTCCTTTCGTTGGTGGCGCGGGCAATGACGCAAAGAAACACGTGAGGAGAAATTTGATGTCTAACCGCTTTATGATCTCGGTTGCCGCACTCGCGCTCGTGGCGGGCACCGGACTGGCGAACGCACAGGGCACCATGAACCGCGATAGCGGTGGCGGGGCCGGCGCGCAGCCGACGCAACATTCGCAACCCGCCGGCGGCGCAGCTGAACGTGGCGCGATGGGCAAGGAAGCCGCTCCCGAGAGGGGCACCGTCGGCCAGGCTGGCGGCGCCATGAAGCCCGGCGGAGCAGCCGAGGAGAAGTCGTCTGGCGCGACGGAGAAATCCGGCGCGATGGAAAAGTCAGGCGGGATGGAAAAATCCGGCACGATGAACAAGAACGCGGCTGACGAGAAGGCCGGCGCGACGAAGGGTGAGCACGCCCAGGGCGCGCAGGACAAGTCCAAGAGCACGATGGACAAGTCCCAGATGGACAAGTCCAAGAGCACCGAGACTGACACCAAGAGCGGCAACATGAACGCCCAGACCAAGGGCGCGGACAGCAAGGCTGCCGACACCAAGTCTCAGACCACGACCGGCGCCGCGCCGGCGACCGCTGCGGCACCGCCTGCCGAGAAGCGGACCGAGATCTCAACGGCGATCAAGTCGACCAAGATCGAAGAGACCACCAACGTCAACTTCAACATCTCGGTCGGCGCCGCGATCCCGGCGTCCGTTCGCTTCCATCCGCTGCCGCCCCGGATCGTGGAAATCTATCCGGAGTGGCGCGGCTATGACGTGATCTACGTCCGCGGACAGTACATCATCGTCCGTCCGCAGACGCGCGAGATCGTGTACATCATCGAAGGCTAAGCCGCTTGGCTGACGGCCCGATAAGCCCTTGCCGAGAGATCGGCAGGGGCTTTTGGCCTATTGGGCGGCCTCCCCTGCCTATCCCGCCCGGCAGCCACGATTAGAACTGGTTAACAAGCAATTTCCGTAACTTCCGCACAGGTTTTTGCACCCCGGATGAGCTGTTTGAAGCCCCCTGGGAGGTCCTTCAAGGCTTCCCCTAGGGCGCTTTGTTACCTATAACCCCCGCCACGCCGAAGCACCTCTTGCGGGATTGGAATGGCCGAACCAGCAACCGACACGATCCTCGTTCTCAACGGGCCGAACCTCAACATGTTGGGGACGCGCGAGCCCGAGAAGTATGGCCATGCGACGCTGGCCGACGTCGAAACGCTGTGCCGCGAAGCGGCGGCGGCGTACGGCCTCAAGGCCGACTGCCGGCAGTCGAACCGCGAAGGCGAGTTGATCGACTTCGTCCACGAGGCGCACGCCCGCAAGATGAAGGGCATCATCATCAATGCCGGCGGCTATTCGCACACCTCGATCGCGCTGCACGACGCGCTGCTCGCGGTGCAGATCCCGACCGTCGAAGTGCACGTGACCAACATCCACGCCCGCGAGAGCTTCCGTCACCATTCCTACACCGCGCGCGCGGCCTTCGCCTCGCTCTGCGGTTTCGGCATCGAGGGCTACCGCCTCGCGATCCAGGGCCTTGCCGCCAAGCTCGGCATCAAGCCCAAAGCCTGACGCTCCCTCTTCACACAGAACATTCGGATCAGAACATGGCGCGCCAGCCAGACGACAAAGCAGCCGTAAAGTTTTCCAGCGAGGATTCCGCGCTCGTCCGCGAGCTCGCACTTCTGCTCGATGAGACCAGCCTCACCGAGATCGAGATCGAACGGGCCGGCCTTCGCCTGCGCGTCGCCCGCAACATCAGCGTCGCCGCGACCATGCCGATGCAGATGGCGGCCGCTCCCGCCATCCTGCCGGCAGCCGCGGCTGCCGCCGCGCCAGCCGCGGCCGACCTGTCGAAGCATCCGGGCGCGGTGATCTCGCCGATGGTCGGCACCGCCTATTGGGCGCCGGAGCCCGGCGCCAAGCCGTTCATCGAGGTCGGCAGCAAGGTCTCGGTCGGCCAGACGCTGCTGATCATCGAAGCCATGAAGACCATGAACCAGATCCCCTCGCCGCGCGCCGGCACGGTGACGCAGATTCTGGTCGAAGACGGCCAGCCGGTCGAGTACGGCGAGCCGCTCGTCATCATTGAGTAATGGTCGTGGGCGGTCAGCCGCCCTAGCCGCCTCCCGCGCGCCAGTCCCTTAAGGACACCATGTTCGACAAGATCCTCATAGCCAATCGCGGCGAGATCGCCCTTCGCATCCTGCGCGCCTGCAAGGAGCTCGGGATCGCGACCGTCGCCGTGCACTCCACCGCCGACGCCGACGCCATGCATGTGCGCCTGTCGGACGAGAGCGTCTGCATCGGGCCGCCGCCGTCCAAGGACAGCTATCTCAACGTGCCCGCGCTGCTCGCGGCCTGCGAGATCACCGGCGCGGATGCCGTGCATCCCGGCTACGGCTTCCTCTCCGAGAACGCGCGCTTCGCCGAAATCCTTGGCGAGCACAATCTGCATTTCATCGGCCCCAAGGCCGAGCACATCCGCCTGATGGGCGACAAGATCGAGGCCAAGAAGACGGCCAGGAAACTCGGCATTCCCGTGGTGCCCGGCTCGGACGGCGCGGTCGGCCCCGAGGACGACGCGATGGCGATCGCCAGGAAGATCGGCTTCCCCGTGCTGGTCAAGGCAGCCGCCGGCGGCGGCGGCCGAGGCATGAAGGTCGCGCAGAGCGAGGCCGACCTCCAGGTGGCGCTGTCGACGGCAGCCAACGAGGCCAAGTCCGCCTTCGGTGACGCGTCCGTCTATCTCGAAAAATACCTCCAGAAGCCGCGTCACATCGAGATCCAGATCCTCGGTGACGGCCGCGGCGGCGCGATCCATCTCGGCGAGCGCGATTGCTCGCTGCAGCGCCGCCACCAGAAGGTCTGGGAGGAAGGTCCCTCGCCCGTCCTTGCCGCCGCTGCACGCGCCAAGATCGGCGAGACCTGCGCCAAGGCGATGCGCGAGATGAAATATCTCGGCGTCGGCACCATCGAATTCCTGTTCGAGGACGGCGAGTTCTACTTCATCGAGATGAACACCCGCATCCAGGTCGAGCATCCCGTCACCGAGAGCATCACCGACATCGACCTCGTGCTGGAGCAGATCCGCATCGCTGCCGGCGGCGATCTGCCGGCCAAGCAAAGCGAGATTCAGATCATCGGCCATGCGATCGAGTGCCGCATCAACGCCGAGAACCCGCAGAGCTTCCGTCCCTCGCCAGGCCGCATCACGCAATATCACCAGCCCGGCGGCCTCGGCGTGCGCATCGATTCCGCGGTCTATCAGGGCTACACCATCCCGCCCTATTACGACTCGCTCGTCGGCAAGCTCATCGTCCACGGCAAGACCCGCGCCGAATGCCTGATGCGGCTGCGCCGGGCGCTGGACGAGATGGTGGTCGAGGGCATCGAGACGACGCTGCCGCTGTTCCGCGACCTGGTGCGCCAGGACGACATCATCAACGGCGACTATCACATCCACTGGCTGGAACAGTACCTCGCGGGTAAGGAACCGGCCGCGGGGTGACCCTCTCTCCATGGAACCCTTTGGCCCCCATCGCGTTCTGGACGGGGACAGTTCCGAGGGGGCCTTTTGAGTTCCGTTGACGTGACGAAGCGAGACCGTCGTGACGACTGAAGCGCAACGACGGCGCTCCATGTGGCAGATCCTGCTGTTCTCGGCGGGTCTTCTGGTGTTGACCGTGATCAGCGCCGGCTCCGTCTACCTGGTCAACAAGGCCAGAGACGATAGCAAATGGGTGATCCACACCATCGAGGCGGAGAATCAGATCAACGCCCTGCTGCTGGAAATCCGGCGTGCCGAGAGCGCCGCCCGCGGCTATCTCCTGACCCAAGGGGCGGATTTCAAGGCCGACCATGAGAGAGCCGTGGGAGCGATCATACCTGCCCTCGACAAGCTCACGCGCCTGACCCGCGATAATCCGGACCAACGCGGCAACATCGAGAAGCTGAGCGCGGCTATCGAAATCCGGCTGGGGCAATTCAAGCAGGAGCTGGACTTCATCGGCCAGAATCGGCCGGACAAGGCCATAGCGCAAGTCCGCGAGGCCGCCTCCACCGACACCACGGCCGAGATCAGCAAAGTCGCCGTCTCCATGATCCAGGAGGAGGAGCGTCTGTTCCGGCTCCGATCGGCCAATTCCGACCGCAGCCAGACGCTGGCGGCCTCGATGACCGGCATCGGTTCGGGCCTCGTGGTGCTGCTGACCCTGATCTCGATCTGGCTGGTGCGGCGCTCGGTGCTGGCCCGCGACGAGGCCGAGACGCGCCTGCGCGACGCCTACGCCAACCTCGAGACCGTGGTCGACGAACGCACGGCAGACCTGCGCGAGGCCAACAACGAGATTCAGCGCTTTGCCTATATCGTCAGTCACGATCTTCGCTCGCCACTCGTCAACATCATGGGCTTCACCAGCGAACTCGAAGAGCTCAGCGGCGACATTTTCCGCCGTATCGGCAGCCTTACCCATGTCCCGGCCGATGGCCCGCCGCTAGCTGACGGCGAGGTCACGCTCGAAGGCCCCGACAAGCAGCTTTCAACGGATTTTTCCGAAGCGCTCGGCTTCATCAAGTCGTCGATCGCCAAGATGGACCGCCTGATCTCGGCGATCCTCAACCTCACCCGCGAGGGCCGGCGCGAATTCGTGCCCGAGAAGATCGACACCCGCGAGCTGATCGAAGCCATCGTCTCGACGCTGGCGCATCAGTCCGCCGAAGCGCAGGCCGAGATTCATGTCGCGCCGCTGCCGGATCTCGTCAGCGACCGCCTTGCGCTGGAGCAGATCTTCTCCAATCTGATCGACAACGCCATCAAATATCTCAAGGCCGGCGCCCCCGGCGAGATCAGAATCCGCGGGCGCACCAAGCTTGGCTACGCTATCTTCGAGATCAGCGATAACGGCCGCGGGATCGATCCGAAAGATCACCAGCGGATTTTCGACCTGTTTCGCCGGGCGGGAACCCAGGACAAGCCTGGTCAGGGCATCGGTCTTGCGCATGTGCGTGCACTTGTGCGCCGCCTCGGCGGTACCATGTCGGTATCATCGGAACTGAATACCGGCAGCACCTTCACCATCACGCTCCCCATCACCTGGAACACAAGCAACCGGAACGCCGACCAATGACTCAACCCGTCACCATCATCATGATCGAGGACGACGAGGGCCACGCCCGGCTGATCGAGCGCAACATCCGCCGATCCGGCGTCAACAACGAGATCATTCCCTTCGCCAACGGCACGGACGCAGTGAAGCACCTGTTCGGCGCCGACGGCAGCGGGCTCGTGCAGAAGGGCAATGCGCTCCTGATCCTGCTCGATCTCAACCTCCCCGACATGACCGGGATCGACATCCTGAAGCAGATCAAGGAGAACAAGTACCTGAAGGCCTCGCCCGTGGTGGTGCTGACCACCACCGACGACAGCCAGGAAATCAAGCGCTGCTACGAGCTCGGCTGCAACGTCTACATCACCAAGCCCGTGAACTACGAGAATTTCGCCAATGCCATCCGGCAGCTCGGCCTGTTCTTCTCGGTCATCCAGGTCCCGCCCGCCGCCTCATGAACCAGCACCCGCCTACACTGCTCTACATCGACGACGACGCGGCGCTGGCCCGCCTGGTCGAGCGCGGCCTGACGCGGCGCGGCTACAAGGTCATTCATGCCGCAAGCGGCGAGGAAGGCCTGGAGCGTATCCGCCGCGCGGAGACCGACGGCTGCATCGACGTCGTGGCGCTCGATCAGTACATGCCCGGCCTCGACGGGCTGGAGACGCTCGAGCAGATCATGGCGATCCCTAATGCGCCGCCCGTGGTGTTCGTCACGGCATCGCAGGATTCCAGCATCGCGGTCACCGCGCTGAAGGCGGGCGCGGCCGATTATCTCGTCAAGGACGTCAAGGGCGACTTCATCCCCCTGCTCCACGTCGCCGCCGACGGCGCGCTGCGCCAGGCCGAATTGCAGAAGGCGCGCGAGGAAGCCGAAGCCGAGATCCACGCGTCGCGCGACCGCTACGCCGCGCTCGCCGCCGAACGCGAACTGCTGCTGCGCGAGGTCAATCACCGCGTCGGCAACTCGCTCCAGATCATCGCTTCGCTGCTGCATCTCCAAGCGAACTCCGCAGGCCAGGAAGAGGTCAAGGCGGCGCTGACCAACGCGATGGGCCGCGTCGCCGCGGTCGCGCAGGTGCACCGCCGGCTCTACACCTCGCAGGACCTGAAGAGCGTGGTGCTGAACCAGTATCTGGATTCACTGCTCGAGGATCTCAGGCGCTCGGCCGAAGGCAACCGGATGTCGCGCCTGACGGTGAAGGCCGAGCCGATCGAGATCGATCCGGACCGCGCCGTCGCCGTCGGCATCATCGTCAACGAGCTGGTGATGAACGCGGTGAAATACGCCTATCCCGACGGCGCCGGCCCCATCCATGTCGAGCTGACCTCGCAGGGCGAGGATCTGCTGCTGGCGATCACCGACGACGGCGTCGGCGACAAGGTCAAGGCGGATCCGCGCTCGACCGGCATGGGCCAGCGCATCGTCGCGGCGATGGCCACCAAGCTCGACGCCACCGTCGAGCGCGACCCCGCCCATTCCGGAACTCGCGTCATGCTGAGGTTCCGCCGCACGCCCGCGGCCCCCGACAAGACCAACAACGCCGCCGCAGGCTGACCCTCGCCCCCTTCGCAACACCTCCACGATCCTGCTATTGTTGCGCCATGACTTCGCGCGACTCCGCTTCGTCTGAAATCACGCCGGCCGTGCTGTTGCGCGCCTATGCCTGCGGCATCTTTCCGATGGCCGAGAGCGCCGACGATCCGACCTTGTTCTGGGTCGAGCCGGAATTGCGCGGCGTGATCCCGCTCGAGGGATTTCGCGTGGCCTCGCGGCTCGCGCGCACCGTCCGTACGGACGCCTTTCGCGTCACCGTCAATACCGCGTTCAAGGCAACGATCGCCGGCTGCGCCGCGCCGCAGGCGGGGCGCGAGGACACCTGGATCAACAAGCGCATCCGCGACCTCTATGGCGGCCTCTACGAGCTCGGCCATTGCCACAGCGTCGAGGCCTGGCAGGGCGACGACCTCGTCGGCGGGCTCTACGGCGTCAGCCTGGGACGCGCCTTCTTCGGCGAGAGCATGTTTCACACCGCGCGCGATGCCTCGAAGGTCGCGCTGGTGCACCTGGTCGCGCGGCTGATCCATGGCGGCTTCGAGCTGCTCGACACGCAATACGTCACCGAGCATTTGAAGAGTTTTGGCGCGGTCGAGATTTCGCGGCGGCGCTACACCGCGCTGCTCGACAAGGCGCTCGCCGGCGAGCCCGGTGATTTCCTGAGGCTGTCAGCCGGTGACGCGATCCCGGGCGCACGCGCGCTCGATATCATCGCCTCCCGTCCATGATCGGTGATGGGGCCTAGCGCCCGAACCCGGGGATACCGAACAGGCCCGGCCGCTGCTCCGGCGGCGGCGGGGGTGGCGGCGCCGGCTGCTGCTGCTGGATCGGCGGCAAGGGCTGCGGCGGGCGCTGCTGCACGGCCTGCTTGGGTGGCGCCGCCTTCTTCTGCGCGGGCGGCGGAGCCGCCGGCTTTGCCGCGGTCGGATCGGGCGCCGCGGTCGCAATGGTCTGCTGCGGCTCTTTGCAGTCGGTGAGCCAGATGTCGTAGATCGGATGCTCGACACCGTGCAGGCCGGGGCTTGCCGCATACATCCAGCCCGAGAAGATGCGCTTCACCTCGCCCTGCAAGGTGATCTCGTCGACCTCGACGAACGCATCGGTATTGGTGGCTTCCGTCGCCGGCCGGGTATAGCAGGCGTCGGTCTTGACCCGCAGCGCGCCGAACTGGACGGTCTCGCCGATGTCCTCGTCGAAATTGATGATGCGACCGGTGATCTTGTCGAGGCCGGAGAAGGTCGCCTTCTTGTTCACGATCTTCTGGGCGGGCGGCTCGGTCACGACCTCGTCGCCCGGCTGGAGGCTCGCCGGGGTCTGCGGGACAGTGCCGCCCGGCCCGCCCTTCTGCTGGGGCTGGCGCTGACCGGGCGCACCCGGGGCGGCTTGCGGATTGGGCGGAGCGACCGCCACGGACGGCGGCTGGTTTGGCGGAGCGACGGTTGAGCCCGGCGGCGGCGCCAGGGGCTGGGATTCGACCGGCCCCGGCATCACGTTACCTTGCCGGCCCGGCGGCGGCGCCATCGGGCGCGATGGCAGCACGCGGCCCTGCGGCGGCAGCTCGGGGACCTCTTCATCGTCATCGGGGATCTGAGGCTGCGGCTGACCACGCGGAATCGAACCCGGCGGCCGCGGCGGCGGGTCGGAGAAGATCGTGCCGATCTGCGCCTGCGCGGGCGTCGCAACCGTCAATGCGGTGGCGGCCAGAAGCGCCGCAAGACCTGTCAGGGTAAAGGTTCGAACCATCTTCTCGCGCGGCTTCAACAGCGAATCGGGCTTGCTGGACATTCTACAGGGGATACCGCCGCTCGCAGGCCACCCGGTTAACACGGCGAATACGGCGGGGGAAGGGCGGCATCCCTGCCCTGCCCGCCGCCGGCTGGCCAGACCGGCGACCGGATGGGATAGTTGACCGGTCCCTCCCCGGGGCCGAGGCGGGCAGCGCCCCCGGAAACGACGTCCAACGACAACAGAAAGCTCAAGGTCGCTCCCATGCCCGTCGTGCTCGATCCCGATGCCGCCGCTGTCTACAAGGCCTTCCAGGAGGCCGGCCGCCCCGCCTACGAGACGCTGACGGCACCGGAAGCCCGCGCCTATTACGCGCAGGCCCGCTTTGCCACCAACCCCGAGCCGCCAGAACTGGCGCGCGTCGCGGCGCTGGCGATCCCGGCGCCGCACGGCGAAATCCCCGCCCGCATCTACGTCCCGAAGCAGCCACGCCTTCAGAACGGCCTGTCGCCGGCGCTGGTGTTCTTCCATGGCGGCGGCTGGGTGATCGGCGATCTCGACTCCCACGACGTCGTCTGCCGCCAGCTCGCCGTTTCAGGCGCGCTGATCGTGATCGCGGTCGATTACCGCCTCGCGCCCGAGCACAAGTTTCCCGCCGCCGCCGATGACGCGATCGCCGCCACGAAATGGATTGCCGCGAATGCGCGCGAGCTCGGCATCGATGCCTCGCGCCTTTCGATCGGCGGCGACAGCGCCGGCGGCAATCTCGCCGCCGTGGTCGCACTCACCGCACGCGACGGCAATGGTCCAGAGATCGCGGGCCAGGTCCTGATCTACCCTGCGACCGATTTCGCCATGACGCACGGCTCCCACCGCGAGCCCGAGACCAGCGTGCTGCTGACGCATTCGGTGATCCGCTGGTTCCGCGATCACTATCTCAACGGCACCGCCGACATCCAGGACTGGCGTGCCTCGCCGGCGCGCGCGAGAAGCCTTGCCGGTCTGCCGCCGGCCTATGTGCTCACGGCCGGCGCCGATCCCCTGCGCGACGAAGGCGACGACTATGCCGAGCGCCTCAGGCAGGCCGGCGTGCCCGTCGCGTACAAGCACTATCCCGGCCAATTCCACGGCTTCTTCACGATGGGCAAGCTGCTGCCGCAGGCCAATGTCGCGGTGCGCGAGATCGGCGCCTGGTTGAAGGAGCTGGGCTGACGCCTCCCATGCCCTTCGTTCTTCAAACCGTCTTCGCCCTCCCCCTGCGCGCGCTGACATGGCTCGGCAGCCAGGGCACCCGCGGGGTCGCGGCGGTCGTGTTCGTCGCCGCCGCCGTGCCGCCGCTCGGCGCGCTGCTGCGGCCCTACATCACCGAAGCGATCCTCGTCCTGCTCTGCATCTCCTTCATGCGAGTCGATCTCGCGGCGCTGTACGGTCACCTACGCCGCCCGGCGCTGATTGCGACCGCAACCGCCTGGACTACGATGGGCGTGCCGCTGATCGTCGGACTGATCATCTATGCAACAGGGCTCAACGACCGCTCGCCCGGCCTTTCCGTTGCCCTGATGCTCCAGAGCATGGCCTCGCCCATGATGGCGTCTCCGGCGCTCGCCGCGCTGATGGGCCTCGATGCCACGCTCGTGCTTGTCACGCTGGTGACCTCCACCGCGCTGGTCCCCTTCACAGCGTCGCTGTTCGCAAGCCTATTCCTCGACGGAATGCTCAGCGTCACGCCGGCGACGCTCGGCCTGAAGCTGCTCGGCATCCTCGCGGCGTCGTTGCTGGCCGCAACCTTGATCCGATGGGTCTTCGGCGCAAAAGCGATCCAGCGCCACAGGAAGCCGATCGACGGCTTCAACATCATCATCCTCCTGATCTTCGCGGCCGCGATCATGGGCGATGTCGTGAGCGACCTCGTGGCCCAGCCGCTCTTCACGATCGGCCTGGCGGCTCTGTCCTTCGCGATCTATTTCACGCTGCTCGCCGTCACAACGCTGCTGTTCCGCCGCATCGGCTATGAGCGCGCGCTGGCGCTCGGGCTGATGGTGTCACAGCGCAATCTGGGCCTGATGCTGGCCGCGACCGCCGGCGCGCTGCCGCCAACCACCTGGCTCTATTTCGCGATGACGCAGTTTCCGATCCACCTTGCGCCCTACATGCTGACGCCGATTGCACGGCGCCTGGTGGCCCGCGCGGATGGCGCAGGCACGGCAGCCGCGGGCGAGGCGACCTAGGACGCAATCATAGCGGCGGCGCGGCTGGCTTTGAGGCCCTGAAGAGATACCGGTTGGTGCTGAAGAAGTATTGTCCCGCCCCGCTGAGACGCTCGAAATCGCTGTGCCATGCTTCGAGATCATCGGCTGAAACGTCGTTCCTGCGGGCGACGAAGTCCCGAATGCCCTGGGCCAGCCCCTTGCTGTAGCTATCGTCATCGTACTGCAAATTCAGGATTGGAAAGACCGACGCACCGTCCAGGTGAAGTCCCGCATTCACCAATCTGTGGGCCATCGACCTCGGGAGACGCGGGTGAGCGCAGTGCGCTTCCCATGATTTCATCACCGCGGCCATACGTTCCGGGCTTTCGGAATGCCACACCACCGCGTCCCAGTCGGTTGCGACAAAAATCGTGCGGCCCCCTGGCTTGAGCACGCGAAATGTCTCTGCGAGGACGCGGTCAACGTCAGGCACGTACTCGGCAACCTGCGTGCACACGACGACATCGAACGACGCATGGGATTGACCCAATTCCGTGGCGTTGCCGATCGCATAGGAAATCCAGTCGGAAGCCTTTTGCCGGTTGCAGACCTCGATCAGGTCAGTCGACACATCGATACCGACGACAGCACCATCAGGCCCGACGATCTGCGCCATGCTTTCGCAGAGATAGCCGGGACCACATCCGATATCGAGAACGCTCTCGCCGGCGGACAGATTGAGCTGCCGAATGGTCTCGGCGCGCTGGGCGGTCACGTCCCCCGTGAGATAGATTCTCTGGAGCCGTTTCGCGTTCTCGTTGCTGTACTCCATCCCGCCCATCTTCGCCTCCACGCTCGAGTGCCAGGTGAGATTTCCTAACCCGCCCGCGCCGCGCGCCGCAGCGCCTGCGGCGGCTGGCCGAAGGCGCGGATGAAGGCGCGCCGCATGCGCTCGGGGTCGCCAAATCCGGTCGCCTCCGCGACGAGCTCGATCGCCTCGCGCGAGGACTGCACGCGCTCGCGCGCGACCTCGATCCTCAAGCGCTCGATCGCTTTCGACGGCGTCGTGCCGGTCTCGGCGGCAAAGGCGCGGGCAAAATGCCGCGCGCTCATGCCGGCACGATCGGCGAGATCTTCGACCGTCAGCCGGGCGTCGAGGTTCTCGCGCGCCCAGGACAGCAGCGCGCCGAACCGGCCGTTCGGCGTCTTCAACTCCAAGAGCGATGAGAACTGCGACTGGCCGCCGCTGCGGCGATGATACAGCACGAGCTGGCGGGCGGCCTGTTGCGCGATCTCCTCGCCATGGTCCTCGGTGACCATTGCGAGCGCGAGATCGATACCCGCGGTGATGCCCGCCGACGTCCACACATTGCCGTCATGCGTGAAGATCTGGTCCGGCTCGAACTTCACCTTGGGATAGCGCGCGACGAAATCCCGTGTGCGGCCCCAATGCGTGGTGGCGCGTCGTCCATCGAGCAGGCCCGCCTCGGCCAGCACATAGGCGCCCGAGCAGACGCTGGCGACCCGCACGCCGCGCCGCGCCAACCGCTGCACGAAGGCGCGCGTGACCTCGCAGCGTGCGGCGTCCGTCACGCCTGCGCCACCCGCGATGACCAGTGTGGTGATCGCGTTCGCCGACCTGAAGTCGCGCGCCATCATTTCCACGCCGGACGAGCTGCGCACGGGCCCCGCGTTCAGTGCCAGCACGCGGATTCCGGTGGTCGTCTTGCCCGTGCAGCGCGCCGCGATCTCGAACACCGAGATCGGGCCGGCCGCATCGAGCAACTGGAAATCCGGGAAGATCAGGATGCCGATCATGGTCATGTCCGAAAGTGAGGGAAATACGCCATTTTGGACGGAATGGCATCATGAGAGGCTGCGTCCGTCAAGCTCATCTTTGGAGGACCTGCCCATGTCGTCACCGCTCCAGATCGGTCTTTTGGTGTTTCCGCGCGTCACCCAGCTCGACTTCACCGGTCCCTTGCAGGTGTTCTCCTCCGTCCCCGGCGCGAAGCTGCACCTGATCTGGAAACGGATCGAGCCGGTGCCGAGCGATTCCGTGCTGACGCTGACGCCGACCACGACATTCGCCGACTGTCCGCAGCTCGACGTGATCTGCGTGCCCGGCGGCGGCGGCACCAACGACCTGCTCAATGACGAAGAGGTGCTGGATTTCCTGCGCAGGCAGGCCGAAGGCGCCAAGTACGTCACCTCGGTCTGCACGGGGGCGCTGGCGCTCGGCGCTGCCGGCCTGCTCAAGGGCTACCGCGCTGCCACCCATTGGAGCGCGATGGAGATGCTCGGCCAGTTCGGCGCGACGCCGACCAAGACGCGCGTCTGCATCGACCGCAACCGCGTCACCGGCGGTGGCGTCACCGCCGGGATCGATTTCGCGCTGACGCTGGTGTCGATCCTGGTCGACCGCACCACGGCGGAAGCGATCCAGCTCCAGATCGAATACAACCCGGCACCACCGTTCACTTCCGGCTCGCCCGACACCGCGCCGGCCGAAGTGCTGGCCTTGCTGAGAGAGCGCGGCGCCGCAAACCAGGCCCGCCGCCTCGAGGCGGTCAAGCGCGCGGCTGAGCGGGTGTAGAGCAGAGGCTTTGCTCACGCGCCCCGAACGCAGCGCAGCACTTCCCGGGCAATGCAAAGCATCGTCCGGAAGCTCCGCACTGCTGACATGACGCTGTCAGGAGCCTGTCGCGACAATCCGTATCGCGCCCAACACCCACGGACGCTTCCCGGTCGCGTGCGCACAGGAGGGTCTCACCATGGCGCGATACCGGCTGCATTGCATCGGAGCTTCCGGCAATTCGTTCAAGGTCGCGCTATTCCTCAACTGCGCCGGGGTCGACTGGCAACCGGTCGGCCTCGACTTCGCCGGCGGCGAGACCCGCACGCCTGACTGGCGGGCCGCAACCAATGTCATGGGCGAAGTCCCCGTCCTCGAGGTCGATGGCCGGCACATGAGCCAGTCCGGTGCGATCCTGCTGTGGCTCGCCGAGACTCACGGCGTGTTCCGTCCGACGCCCGAGGAGACGTTCGAAGCCACGCGCTGGCTGCTGTTCGACAACCACAAGTTCACCGCGAACTTTGCCCAGCACCGGTTTCAACGCTGCTTCATGCCGGAGCCCGCCCATCCCGCTGTGCTCGCTTACTTGCGCGCGCGGACCGACAGCGCCTTCTCGATCGTCGACAGACACCTCTGCCACCGCAGCTTCATGCTGGGCGATCGGCCGACGATCGTCGATTTCTCAATGTTGGGCTATCTGTACTATCCGACCGAGGAGACGGGCTTCGATCTCGCCGTGACTTTCCCGGCGATTGATGCCTGGCGCCGGCGTGTCGCCGAACTGCCGGGCTGGAAGCCGCCCTATGAGATGATGCCAGTCGGCAACTCACCGACGCTCCATCTCTGAGAAGCGAGCAGCGCAACAGATCAAAGAAAAAGGCCGCTCGGTTTCCCAAGCGGCCTTTCCTGTCTTACGGCGGCTGCACATTCCATCGGGCGATTTCGAACTTCCAGACCGGGGGCCTATCTCCCGATCGAGTCCTGGTCGGCGGCCGCTGCATCTCGGGACAGTCGCGAACTGTTGCCCGAACCGAACGCGATGGTCTCCCATCTCCGTAAGATGGGACCATTGAGCCGCATCGCTCGCGTAGCTGCAACGCCCGCGCAGGCGCTGTCCCCGCTGTTCCCGCTGTCCACAGCAAGGTGAGGCGGATGCTGGTGCATCCTCCCCCACGGCAAGGATTCGGACGGAGATCGGAAAGCTAGCCAGGCGTCCAGGGCTGGTAGTCGCCGGTCGCCTTGGGACGCTTGCCGCTGGCAAGCGTCGAGCCGGAGGGCCGATAGGCGTTCGGCGTGCCGGTGGGGTTCGGCTGGTGCGGCTTTTGCCATTCGCGCGGCTGGTAGTTCTCTTCGGTCGGCGGCACATCGACGACGTGATGCATCCAGCCGTGCCAACCCGTCGGAATGCGGCTCGCTTCGGCGTAGCCGTTATAGATGACCCAGCGCCGCTCGAATCCGAGCGTCGGATCGATCGCCCCGCCGCGGGTCCGATAATAGCGGTTTCCCTGCTCGTCCTGGCCGACCAGCTCGCCGTACCGCTTGGTCCAGAGCTGGGTGCCAAAGGTCTGGCCACTCCACCAGGTGAAGAACTTGAGGAAGAACTGTTTCATACGGCTAGGGCCCTGCTTCGTGAGGCCCTGATGCCATCCGGGCGGCGAAATGTCCAGTTCCGCGGGGACGGCCGTGCCCCCGCAAAATGCCCGGCGTAAGCCCTGCCGCAAATCGGACGCGATCCGTTCATGCCGGGTACAGCGGCCGCATGGAAACCTGCGCCACACGCGCACACCGGCGTGAACCCTGGAACCGCGGGCCCTTCAAGAGGTTTGCTTCAGGGAATAAGGAGTTTGAACATGAAAAGTCTGAGAATTTTGAGCGCCGCGGCAGCGGTCGCGTTGGTCCTTCCGTTGGCGACGCCGAGCTTCGCCCAGGGCCGTGGCGGCCACGGCGGTGGCGGCGGTGGTCATTTTGGCGGTGGCGGCGGCGCCCATTTCGGCGGTGGCGGCGCCCGCATGGGCGGCGGCAGCTTTGGCGGCGCGCGGTTCGGTGGCGGCGGCGGCAATTTCGCAGCCGGAGCCATGCGCCCGAGCGCCGGCCTAGCCATGCGTCCGACCGCAGGAGCCACGTTTAGTGGTGGCGGCGGCCGTCCCCTCGCAGTCGCGGGTAACAACTGGCGCGGCGGCGGTGGCAACTGGCACGGTGGCGGCTGGCGTCGTCACGACGGCGGTTTCTGGCCGGGCGTCGCAGCCGGTGCTGCGATCGGCGGGCTCGGCTCCTACGCCTACTACGGTGGCGGGTACTACAACGATCCCTACTACTATGGCGACGACAGCTATTATGACGAACCGTCGGTCCCAGTGGTGCCGGATAGCGGTGGTGACTCGTCGGCTTATTGCGCGCAGCGATACAGATCCTACGATCCGGCCTCGGGCACGTATCTCGGCTATGACGGCCAGCGTCATCCCTGCCCGTAAGCAGATCGACAACGCTTGAAGGAAGAGGCGTCGCATCGGTGCGGCGCCTCTTTCGTTTGTCGCGCGCTCATCGCCTGTTTCGCGCGCAGCCCGCGCATCGCGCGGGAGGAACTATGCACGCGAGCGCGAGGGACCTTTATTCACCGCACCGTGCATATCTACAATGATCCAATCCCAAATTGACCCGTCCCGCGATTCGCCTATATCACCGATGAATGTTGGGACTTCGATCTACTGGGAAATGTCATGCCGCGTATCCTCGTGGTAGATGACGATCCGATGGTCGGCGCGACCATCGAGGTCCTGCTCCAACGTCAGGGCTTCGATGTCACGATGGCTGACGGCGGCGAGACAGGGCTGGCTGCGCTCGAAGCGCAGACGTTTGACGTGATGCTGGTCGACATCTTCATGCCGCACATGCGCGGCTTCGAATCCATCCGCATCTTTCACGAGCGCGCCCCGGCGATCCCTCTGATCGCGATGTCCGGCTACGCCTTCGCCTCGTCTGCGTCGCCCTCCCCCGATTTCCTCCGCATGGCACTGGAACTCGGCGCGACACGCTGCCTGCGCAAGCCGTTCACGCCGGACGCGCTCCTGACCACGATCCGGGAATGCCTCGGCGAGGCCGCGCAGCCGAAGGACAAGAAAGAAGCCCCTTGATCCCAACGCAGCGCGTCATTCTCGGTGCTGGACTTGCAATCCTCCTGATCATCACCGCCGCCTCGATTGGACTCGACGTCAAGTCGCGGTACGATGCCGCCTGGGTCAATCACACCATCGAGACGCAGAAGAAGATCTCCGATCTGCGCGTGCTGATGCGCCACGCCGAGAGCGCCGCGCGCGGCTACGAGATCTATCGCAACCCGAGCTTCAGCGACGAGTTTCAGGCGGTGCACGCCCAGCTCGCGCCGGCGCTCGCCGACCTCAAGCGCAGCCTGCGTGACAATCCCGATCAGGTCGCGCTCATCGAGGGCACCGAGCCGCTGGCGCTGCGACGGGTCGAGATCGCCGCAGAGGTGATGCGCCTGCGCGCCGAGAACGACCAGGCCGGCGTTGCCGCGCTCCAGGGCAAGGGCGAGGGCCGCGGCCTGATGGACACGGTGATGGGCAATCTCGATCAGCTGAGCGCGGAGGAAGAGCGATTGCTCGCCGCGCGCGCCCTAAGTTCCCGCCGCACCGGCATCGTCTTGCTCGGCATCGACGTGATCGGCGCGCTGGTGATCCTGCTGCTGGTCGCGATGCTGATGCGCGAGAGCCAGCGCACCACGGTCGCGCTGAAGAGCACGCTGCTGGAGACCACGGCGGCGAAGGAGCAACTCGAGGCGGCCGTCGCCGAGCGCACCGAGCATCTCGTCAACGCGCATGACGAGCTGCGGCTGTCGGTGAACGTGCTCCAGAGCACGTTCCACAGCATGGCCGAGGCTGTGCTGGTGATCGACGCCGAGGGCACTGTCCTTCTGTCCAATCCGGCCGCGGAGCGCATCTTGCTGCATCGCGCCGGCATGAGCCTGCGCAATCTGCGCGCCCTGTCCGACGTGTTTCACGGCGACGGCGTCACGCCGCTCAGGGCTGACGAACTGCCCTCGACGCGCGTGCTGCGCGGCGAGCAGTTCGAGAATCTGGAGATGATCGTCCGTCCGCATAACGGCAACGATCCCCGCCATCTGATGATCAGCGGCCGGCCGATGCGCGACGGACAAGGCAACGTCTCCGGCGCCGTGCTGGTCTATCACGACGCGACCACGTCGCGCGAAACCGAGCGGCAGCTGCACCAGTCGCAGAAGCTGGATGCGATCGGCAAGCTGACCGGCGGCGTCGCGCACGACTTCAACAACATGCTGACGGTGATCTCCGGCAATACCGAGACGCTGGTGGCGAGCCTGAAGCAGCAGCCTGAGCTCCAGCGCGTGGCGCGGCTGATCGACGATGCCGCCGAGCGGTGCGCCGAGCTGATCCAGCATCTGCTCGCCTTTGCACGAAGGCAGCCGCTCCAGCCGCGCAATGTCGAGATCAACGGCGCGATCGCCGATATCGCCAAGCTGCTGCGCCCCACCCTCGGCGAGCAGATCCAGATCGAGACCGTGCTGGAACAGGGACCGATGACCGCGCACATCGATCCGTCCCGCCTCACCAATGCCGTGCTCAACATGGCGATCAACGCCCGCGACGCCATGCCGAACGGCGGCAAGCTGCTGCTCGAGACCCACCATGTCGTGCTCGACGAGGCCTATGCGCAGGCCCACGCGGAGGTGCAGCCCGGCCCCTACGTGATGCTCGCGGTCAGCGACACCGGCACCGGCATGACGGCGGACATCCAGCTGAAGGCCTTCGAGCCGTTCTTCACCACCAAGGAGGTCGGCAAGGGCTCGGGCCTCGGCCTCTCGATGGTCTATGGCTTCGTCAAGCAATCCGGCGGCCACATCAAGATCTACAGCGAGGAAGGCCACGGCACCACGATCAAGCTCTATCTGCCGCCGGGCGACGGCATGACAGACGCGGCGGCCCCAGTGGCGCCGCAGGCCGAAGGCGGCGCCGAGACCATTTTCGTGGTCGAGGACGACACGCTGGTGCGCAACTTCGTCACCGCGCAGCTGCAGAGCCTCGGCTACGACACGGTCGCCGCGCCCGACAGCCGGGCCGCGCTGGACATGATCGAGGCCGGCCAGGACTTCGACCTCCTGTTCACCGACGTCGTCATCCCCGGCGGCATGAGCGGGCGCGAGCTCGCCGAAGAGGTGGCCAAGCGCCGGCCGGGTGTGAGGGTGCTCTACACCTCCGGCTACACCGACAACGCCATCGTCCACCACGGCAAGCTCGACGACGGCGTGCTCCTGCTGACAAAGCCCTACCGCCGCAACCAGCTCGCCGAGATGATCAGGAAGGCGCTGAACGGCGGCGGGATGCCGGCAGGCTAGAGCATTTTCTCACGGCTTCGAAAGCGCGCGGATTGTCTGTGCGCTGACTGAGAACTGCACTGAATTACGAATGCTCGCTGACGTCATCCGCGGTCTCGCGGCGGGTGTCGATGTTGTTTCCGGGTGACAGGCGACCGAAATCAAACGGTATTCCTGGCAGGCAAGACCATTCTCGTTGAGCCGCTTCGGCGAGCGAATATGTTGCGGTCTGTTTCTGAGGATTTCACCTCGGAATGGCCTGCGGGTCGGTGCCAAGGCTGCCGGTAATACAATTGATAATTGAATCGAGAATTGGTTCTTGTCCGACCCGGCGCCGTTTCAGGCTCCCTACATTGTTGGCGAGCACGGCTGTCGCACTGGCGCTGACGATCGTGTCGGTGCGCGCCGACGGCGGCGCTGGCGGAGCCGGTGGCAATGGCACGGGCGGCGGCGGTGGCGCGGCCGGTACCAGCGCCTCTCCTAACGGTGGGAATGGCGGTGACAACGCGACCGGACAAGGCGCGGGCGGCGGCGGCGGCGCTGCCGCAGGCGGAACCGGAGGCTCCGGGGGCACGGCGACCTCGGGCGGCGACGGCGGACTTGGCGGTGACGGCGGCAGCGTTGCCGGTGGCAACGGCGGCAATGGCGGCAACGGCAACTCAGCCCTGACTGCGGGTAGTGGCGGTGGCGGCGGCGGTGGCGGCGAAGGTGCGCTCGGTGCCGGCTCCGGTGGAGCGGGTGGCGCTGGCGGTCACGGCGGCGCCAGCGCGAGCGGCGCCGATGGTTCTGCTGTCATTGGTGGCCTTGATGCCAGCGCGGGAACGGGCAGCAGCGGCATCGGTGGCGGCGGTGGTGCGGGTGGCGCCGGCGTGCAGGTCAGCGTCGGCGGCACCACGCTTTCGATAGCGGTGACCGGCGGCGCGGGTGGGGTCGGTGGCAATGGCGGCGCCGGTGGGATTGGTGGCAACGGAGCCAGCGCCCTCTCCCTGGGCGTCGCAGGTGTTGCCGGCGGGACCGGTGGCGACGTCCTCGGCAGCGGGGGCGCTGCCGGCGGCGGCGGCAATGGCGGCACCGCCGTGCAGGTCACCAGCGCAGGCACCACGACGGTCCAGCAAACGGTCGCCGGCGGCGATGGCGGCAGCGGCGGGCGCGGCGGTACCGCGGGTCACGGCGGGAGCGGTGGTGCGGGCGCTTCCGGCGCCAATGTTCTCGGCGCGCTCGATGGCGGGACCGGTGGAAACGGCGGCAATAGCGGGGTTGGTGCCGGCGGCAACGGCGCGATCGGCGGCAGCGGTGGCGATGGCATCCAGGTCACGGGTGGCGGCACCGTGACGATTCTGCAAAGCGTCACGGCAGGTACCGGCGGCAGCGGTGGCGCTGGCGGTGCAGGCGGCGCCGGCGGCATGGCCGGCAACGGCGGCAACGCAGGATCCAGCATCGGACTCGGCGTAGCCGGCGGGCGCGGCGGCAATGGTGGCACTGGCGGCAGCGCCAGCACCCACGCAGGCGATGGCGCCAATGGTGCCGGCGGTGGCGTTGGTGTGCAGGTGACGAGCGGCGGCACGCTCGCAATTTCCCAAACGATCATGGGAGGCGCCGGTGGCAATGGCGGCGTTGGGGGCAACGGCGCCAATGGCGGCGCGAGCGGGACTGGCGGCGCCGGCGGCACAGGTGACAACGGCACCAACGGGTCCTCCGGCTCCGGCTTTCTCAATGGCAACAACGGTCTGGTTGGTGGCGCGGGCGGCAACGGCGGGAATGGTGGCGCCGGCGGAAATGGCGGCATTGGTGGTAGCGGATCCAGCGGCGGCGATGGTGTTCAGTTTACGAACGGCGGGACCGTTACAGTTTCGGGCAACATCGCTGGTGGCGCCGGCGGGATTGGCGGCTCCGGCGGCAATGCCGGCAACGGCGCCGCCGGGGGCAACGGCAGTGACGCCGGCACAGCGGGTACCGGCGGTGCTGGCGCAAGTGCCCTTCTCCCGGCCGTCGCTGGCGGCAGCGGCGGCAGCGGCGCCGCCGGCGGAATGGGTGGCAACGGCGGGAGCGGGGGAAGCGCCGGCAATGCCGGCGTAGGTGGTCATGGCGGCGCCGGCGGCGCCGGCGCGACCATTTCAAACGGTGGCACGCTGACCAATCAAGGCATCATCACCGGCGGCGATGGCGGCCGCGGCGGCACCGCAGGCAGTGGCGGCAACGGCGGCGCCGGTGGCAATGCGGGCAACGGCGGTGTCGGCGGCGTTGGCGGCGCTGGCGGCAACGGCACCGCTGGCGTCAACGTGGTCGGCTCGACCGATGGCGGCAATGGCGGCAACGGCGGGACCGGCGGATTTGGCGGTGCCGGCGGCAATGCCGGCAACGGTGGCAGCGCCTCGAGCCGCGGCGGCAATGGCGGCTATGGTGGCACCGGCGGCGTTGGCGCCGCCTTCTCCAACGGCGGCACGCTGATCAATCGCGGCACGATCACCGGCGGCAATGGCGGCATCGCCGGGGCCGCGGGCAGCGGTGGCCTCGGCGGCACCGCGGGCAGCGCTGGCAGCGGTGGTGTCGGCGGCTCCGGCGGCGTCGGCGGTGCCGGGGCCTTGGCCGCCAGCGGCGGCACGAACGGCACCACGGGGACGAACGGCTTCTCCGGCGTGAGCGGCAGCGCCGGCGCGAGCGGTAGCTCCGGCAGCAGCACCGTCACCGCCGGGGTCTCCGGAGCGGTCGGTCCAGGCGGCGCCGGCGTCATCGGCACCAATCTCAGCATCATCAACAGCGGATCGATTTCCGGCGGTCTCGCCGGCGACGGCGTCACGCGTGCCAACGCCATCACCTTCACCGGCGGCACCAACACGCTGCAGCTTCAGGCCGGCTACAGCTTCAGCGGCAACGTCGTCGATCAGACGGGCAACGGCGCCTTGCAGTTCGGCGGCAACACCAACCCCACTGCTTCTTTCGACGTTTCGCTGATCGGCGCCGCTGCGCAGTATCGGGGCTTCGCGAGCTTCGAGAAGACGGGCGCTTCGACCTGGACGCTAAGCGGCACCAATAGCGCTGCATTGCCGTGGTCGATCGCCGCCGGCACGCTGCTGGTGAACGGCTCGCTGGCCAATTCGACCATGACCGTGAACGCCGGCGGCACGCTTGGCGGCACGGGCACTATCGGCGCAGCGACGATCAATGCCGGTGGCACGTTCATGCCTGGAGCCGTCAACACGCCCGGGACGTCGACGATGGTCGCCGGCAATCTGGCCTTCCAATCGGGCGCGCTCTACGTCGTTGCGGTCAATCCATCGACGTCGAGCTTCGCCAATGTCATGGGCGCGGCGACGTTGACAGGCGCGACCGTGGTCGCGAATTTCCTGCCCGGCAGCTATGTCTCGAAGACATACACGATCCTGACCGCGGCCGGCGGACGTGGCGGCACGACGTTCGCGGGCATCACCAATGTCGGACTGCCGACAGGCGCGAGCGATACGCTGAGCTATGACGCCAACAACGCCTATCTGAACCTGACGGCCGCCTTCACCAATTACACCGGCCTCAACGTCAACCAGCAGAACGTCGCCAACGCGCTGACCTACGCCTTCAACAATTACGGCGGCCTTCCGATGGGCTTCTTCGGACTCAGTCCCGCCGGCTTGACCCAGGTCTCCGGCGAGAGCGCCACCGGCTCTCAGCAGACGACGTTCAACGCGATGAACCAGTTCATCGGCGTGATGACGGATCCCTTCATCGCCGGTCGCAGCGCTCCCGTCAGTGCTGCCGGCACGCCGAATGCGTATGCCGAGGAGAGTTCGGCCCCCGCGGCACGCGGTCGAACGGATGGTGAGCGCAACGCGTATGCGGCGATGTACACCAAGGCGCTGGCAGCGCCGACCTTCGAACAACGCTGGAGCGTGTGGACCGCCGGCTTCGGCGGGTCGCAGACCACGGCCGGCAACGCCATCATCGGCTCGAACAACAGCGCGAGCAGCATCTACGGCATCGCGGTCGGTGCGGACTATCGGGTCTCGCCGGACACGCTCGCGGGATTTGCGCTGGCGGGCGGCCGCACCGGCTTCAACGTCAACGGCCTCGGCTATGGCAGCTCCGACCTGTTCCAGGCCGGCGCCTTCGTTCGCCATAACATCGGTGCGGCCTACATCACTGCTGCGCTGGCTTATGGCTGGCAGGACATCACGACCAACCGCATCGTCACGGTCGCCGGCATCGACCACCTGCGCGCCGAGTTCAATGCGAATGCGTATTCGGGTCGCGTGGAGAGTGGCCACCGCTTCGTCATGCCGACGCTGGGCGGTCTCGGCATCACCCCTTACGCCGCAGGGCAATTCACCACGTTCGACCTGCCGGCCTATGCCGAAAGTGTCGTCGCCGGTTCGCTGTTGTTTGCACAGACCTATGCCGCCAAGAGCGTGACCGACACGCGCAGCGAGCTCGGCATTCGCACCGACAAATCATTCGCCATGCAGAATGGCATCGTCACGCTGCGCGGCCGCCTTGCATGGGCGCATGATTTTAATCCGGATCGTTCGATTGCCCCGACCTTCCAGTC
Organism: Bradyrhizobium sp. LA2.1; assembly: GCF_040547725.1. Lineage (NCBI taxonomy): Bacteria > Pseudomonadati > Pseudomonadota > Alphaproteobacteria > Hyphomicrobiales > Nitrobacteraceae > Bradyrhizobium > Bradyrhizobium sp. LA2.1. The sequence goes on along the minus strand of NZ_JBEPQI010000014.1, from coordinate 12,080 downwards.
GCTGCCGGGCGCAAGCTTCGTCGTCAACGGTGCGGCGCAGGCGTCCGACTCCGCGCTGACCACGGCCTCGGCCGAATGGCAATGGACCAACGGCTGGTCTGCCGCCGCGACGTTCGAGGGCGAGTTCTCGAATGTCACGCAAAGCTACGCCGGCAAGGGCGCGATCCGCTACGCATGGTGATGCCTGGTTCTCGATCTACCGCGTCGCCAGCACCACGGCGGCGAGCGTAAAGATCAGCGCGGCGATCTGGCCCGGCCCCAACGGCTCGCCCAGCGCCAGCGCGGAGGCGACCACGCCAATGACAGGCACCGCCATGGTGCCGATCGCGGCGACCGACGCCGGCAGGCGCGCCAGTGCTGCGAACCAGCTGACATAGGCGATGCAGAACTGCACTACAGTCGAATAGACCAGCAGCCACCAGCCGACCGGCGTCACCAGCGAAAGATGCGTGGTCTCGACCAAGAGGCCGATGATCGAGATCGGCAGGCAGCCGATCCCGATCTGCCAGGCCGCAGCCGTGATCGGCGGCAGGTGGATCGGGTACTTCTTCGAGAACACCGTGCCGACGGCGAAGCCGATCGCGCCGCCCAGCGCCATGATGATTCCAGGCAGCTTCTCCACGCTCGCCGCAAAGCCATTGCCGCCCATGATCGAGGCCAAGCCGACGAAGGCCATCACCAGCCCCAGCGTGCGCAGCACGGTCGGCCGCTCGCCCAGCACCGGCCAGGCGATCAGCGAGGCCCAGACCGGCATGGTGTAGGCGATCAGCGCCGCCTCGCTGGCCGGCAGCCAGAGCAGCGCCAGGCCCATCAGCACCATCCAGCCGGTGACGTTGAGGACGGCGGCGGTCAGTAAGCGCGGCCAGATCCCCGGCCCCACCTTGAGGCTCTGCCGGCGGATCAGCGCGAGGGCGGCGAGCAGCACCGCGCCCAGCACGCCGGTCACCCCGCGCAGTGTCAGCGGCGGCAGCTCGGACAGCAGGAACTTCGTCACCGGCCAGTTGAAGCCCCAGCCGATCGAGGTGATGGCGAGGAACATCAGGCCGGCCGGGGCGATGCGCGGTCGCGCATCCCGGCGAGTCGAATCAAGCATGTGGGGTACCCGGCGAAATCGCGGTCAGCTTGGCGCGGATTCGCGCGCGCCACCACCACCCCGGCGGGCATGCCTGCCCTCACCTTCCGTAGCCCTACGTGAGTCCCGCTGAGGCAACCCCGGTCCCGAAAAATATACCTGCCCTGTGAACAGCGGGGTGAAGGGTCCATATCGTCACGGGATGCAAATTTTTTTGGTTGGGAATCCCTGAGGACTCACTGATACTTGGCTCAACAACAGGCGCGGGCTTGCCCCCTGTTATCCCCCGCAATCCACCATATTTAGTATTTGATTCAGGAACTCGCACTAGTTCTTGACGGGCGCAACGGAGAGTCCTAGCTTTCGGTCCGTTCGGCGCGAGTGAGTTTGCGTCCCGCCGGCACTCCCCCAAAGGGTCTCGCAAATCGTCACTCCGCCAAGCCAGCCAAAGGCCGCGGATGAGGGCTTGTCTGCCCTCGAAATGCAGACCTTTCGGGCGCCAGAACGGGCCGGCAACAGGCTCGGATGGCATTGGTTGAAGTGGCGTGTGGGGCGTTGAACGCATGTCGCGCACATCCCCTTGGGGGCGGATGGGTGTGGACATGCCGGCGGATGAGAACCATCGCGCCGGGAGAAACTGGGCCGGATCCACCGGCTGAACTGCGAAGCCTTTGGGCCGATGAGGCCCTCGGAGGAATCGCGAACCGAAATAGCGACCCGGGCGCCTTGCGGAGGCAGTCCGGCAGATAAAAGGACGGGGCAAGACCATGCGGATTGAGCGGCGCCACACCACTTCGGGACAGTCACCTTACGCCGGGATCGATTTCCGGCTGACCACGTCGGAGATCCGGAATCCCGACGGCTCGGTCGTGTTCAAGCTTGAGAACGTCGAGGTGCCGACCGACTGGTCGCAGGTCGCCTCCGACGTGCTCGCCCAGAAGTATTTCCGCAAGGCCGGCGTCGCCGCGCGCCTGAAGAAGGTCGAGGAGGAGTCCGTCCCCTCCTTCCTGTGGCGCTCCGTGCCCGACACCGAGGCGCTCGCCGCTCTCCCCGAGAAAGAGCGCTTCGTCAGCGAGCTCTCGGCCAAGCAGGTGTTCGATCGGCTGGCCGGCTGCTGGACCTATTGGGGCTGGAAGGGCAACTACTTCTCCTCCGACGAGGACGCCCAGACCTTCTATGACGAGATCCGCTACATGCTCGCCATGCAGATGGTCGCGCCGAACTCGCCGCAATGGTTCAACACCGGCCTGCACTGGGCCTATGGCATCGACGGCCCCGGCCAGGGCCATTATTACGTCGACCCCTTCACCGGCAAGCTGACCAAGTCCAAGTCCGCCTACGAGCACCCGCAGCCGCACGCCTGCTTCATCCAGGGCGTCGGTGACGACCTCGTCAACGAGGGCGGCATCATGGACCTCTGGGTCCGCGAAGCCCGCCTGTTCAAGTATGGCTCCGGCACCGGCTCCAACTTCTCGCGCCTGCGCGGCGAAGGCGAGAAGCTCTCCGGCGGCGGCCGCTCGAGCGGCCTGATGAGCTTCCTCAAGATCGGCGACCGCGCAGCCGGCGCGATCAAGTCGGGCGGCACCACGCGCCGCGCGGCCAAGATGGTCGTCGTCGACGTCGATCACCCCGACATCGAGACCTATATCGACTGGAAGGTGAAGGAGGAGCAGAAGGTCGCCGCTCTCGTCACCGGCTCCAAGATCAACCAGAAGCACCTCAAGGCGGTGCTGAAGGCCTGCGTGAACTGCGAAGGCTCGGGCGACGATTGCTTCGATCCCGAGAAGAACCCGGCGCTCCGCCGCGAGATCAAGCTCGCGCGCCGCAGCCTCGTGCCTGACAATTACATCAAGCGCGTGATGCAGTTCGCCAAGCAGGGCTACAAGGACATCCAGTTCGACGTCTATGACACCGACTGGGATTCGGAAGCCTACCTCACGGTGTCGGGCCAGAACTCCAACAACTCGGTCTCGCTGAAGGACGACTTCCTCCGCGCCGTGGAAACGGATGGCGACTGGAATCTCGTCGGACGCACCACCAAGAAGATCACCAAGACGCTGAAGGCGCGCGACCTCTGGGAGAAGATCGGCTACGCCGCCTGGGCGTCGGCCGACCCGGGCCTGCACTTCAACACCACCATGAACGACTGGCACACCTGCAAGGCGTCCGGCGACATCCGCGCGTCCAATCCGTGCTCGGAATACATGTTCCTGGACGACACGGCGTGCAACCTCGCCTCCGCCAACCTGCTGACCTTCTACAACACCGAGACCAAGCAGTTCGACGTCGCCGGCTACGAGCACCTCTGCCAGCTCTGGACCATCGTGCTCGAAATCTCCGTGATGATGGCGCAGTTCCCGTCGCGCGCGATCGCCGAACTCTCCTACGAGTTCCGCACGCTCGGCCTCGGCTACGCCAACATCGGCGGCCTGCTGATGACCATGGGCCTGTCCTATGACAGCAAGGAAGGCCGCGCGCTCTGCGGCGCCCTCACCGCTGTGATGACCGGCATCACCTACAAGACCTCGGCGGAGATGGCGGCCGAGCTCGGCACCTTCCCGGGCTACAAGAAGAACGCCGCGCACATGCTGCGCGTCATCCGCAACCACCGCCGCGCCGCCCACGGCCAGTCCAACGGCTACGAGGCGCTCTCGGTGAACCCGGTGCCGATGGACCTCGTGTCCTGCCCGCAGGCTGACCTCGTCAGCCACGCGCAGGCCGCCTGGGATGCGGCGCTCGAGCTCGGCGAGAAGCACGGCTATCGCAACGCCCAGACCACGGTGATCGCGCCGACCGGCACGATCGGCCTCGTCATGGATTGCGACACCACCGGCATCGAGCCCGACTTCGCGCTGGTCAAATTCAAGAAGCTCGCCGGCGGCGGCTACTTCAAGATCATCAACCGCGCGGTCCCCGCGGCGCTGCGCGCGCTCGGCTATCGCGAGAGCGAGATCGCGGAGATCGAGGCCTACGCCGTCGGCCACGGCTCGCTCTCCAACGCGCCGGCCATCAACGCCTCGACGCTGAAGGCCAAGGGCTTTACCGATGAAGCCATCGCCAAGGTCGAAAAGGCCCTGCCGACCGCCTTCGACATCAAGTTCGCCTTCAACAAGTGGACCTTTGGCGAGGATTTCATCCGCGACCAGCTCGGCATCGGTGCCGAGGCGATCGCGGCCCCCGGCTTCGACCTGCTTCAGGCTGTCGGCTTCACCAAGCGCGAGATCGAGGCGGCCAACGTCCACATCTGCGGCGCGATGACGGTGGAAGGTGCTCCGCACCTGAAGGCCGAGCACTATTCGGTGTTCGACTGCGCCAATCCCTGCGGCAAGATCGGCAAGCGCTATCTGTCGGTCGAGAGCCACATCCGCATGATGGCGGCGGCCCAGCCCTTCATCTCGGGTGCGATCTCCAAGACCATCAACATGCCGAACGACGCCACGGTGGAGGACTGCAAGTCCGCCTACATGCTGTCGTGGAAGCTCGCGCTGAAGGCCAACGCGCTCTATCGCGACGGCTCCAAGCTCTCCCAGCCGCTCAACTCGCAGCTCATCGCCGACGATGAGGACGAGGAGGACGCGGTCGAGAGCCTCTACGAGAAGCCGATGGCGGCGCGTGCCACCCAGGTCTCGGAAAAGATCGTCGAGAAGCTGGTCGAGCGGATCATCGTGATGCGCGAGCGCGAGAAGATGCCGGATCGCCGCAAGGGCTACACCCAGAAGGCGGTCGTCGGCGGACATAAAGTCTATCTCCGGACCGGCGAATATGACGACGGCCGTCTCGGCGAGATCTTCATCGACATGCACAAGGAAGGTGCGGCGCTGCGCTCCTTCATCAACAACTTCGCCATCGCGGTGTCGCTGGGCCTCCAGTACGGCGTGCCGCTCGACGAATATGTCGACGCCTTCACCTTCACCCGCTTCGAGCCGGCGGGCCCCGTGCAGGGCAACGACAGCATCAAGTACGCGACCTCGATCCTCGACTATGTCTTCCGCGAGCTCGCGGTGAGCTACATGTCGCGCTTCGACCTCGCCCATGTCGATCCGACCGAGTCGAACTTCGACGCGCTCGGCAAGGGCGTCGAGGAAGGCAAGGAGCCGGACGAGACCCAGCACGCGACCAAGCTGGTCTCGCGCGGCCTCACCCGCTCCCGCACCGACAACCTCGTCGTGATGCGCGGCGGCTCCGCCGCGGTCGCCCAGGGCAACGACAGCGCCCCGACCGGCGGCAGCAAGGTCACCGCTCTCGCCTCGCACGGCACCTCGGCCCGCGCCGGCGATGCCATCGAAGGCGCCGTCGCCCTGAAGCAGGAAGCCAGCCACGACCTCTCGCCGACGGAGAAGCTCGAGGCGCTCCAGTGGAGCAAGGCCGGCAGCACCGCACAGACACTCGTCCCCTCCAAGGCAGAGCGCCGCGCGGAAGCCAAGGCCAAGGGCTACGAAGGCGAGATGTGCAGCGAGTGCGGCAACTTCACGCTGGTGCGAAATGGCACGTGCATGAAGTGCGATACTTGCGGCAGCACGACCGGGTGTTCGTGAGCATGAGCGCTCTCCTTCCCGGTTTCTAAACGACGACACCACGGAAAGCCGCTCGAGAGAGCGGCTTTCTTTGACTTTGGACAACAACCTCTGCGGGCACCTCATGAGTGGAGCCGATCGTCACAGAGCGTGGCCTCTGCAGTTCACCAATCCTATAGAGCTACCGCCCGCAAAAATATCGGTGCCGCTTAGTACGCTGTAGGACGGGTGGAGCGTTCGCTCCACCCATCCTGCGAGACCTCACGGCTCCTCATTCGCCGGCGCGTTGCGGCGTGCTTGCCTTGCGGCTTGTCTTGCGTCTTTTCTGGCAACCCAGTGCGCGCGAAATCGCTTCGCGGCATGAAACGCCCGCGGCGCCACGACCTGAAACGCCATGGAGGCAACGCCGGCGACAAATCCCTTCACCACGTCAAAAGCGAAATCGGGTCCAAAATACTCCCACATGACCCTGCATCCTTCTTCGCGAAGGCACCGCCGGGCAGTCGTGGGCTGACATGAAAAATGGAAAGGCCCCGTCCGTCACCGGCGGGGCCTCAAGAAAAATCCCTGCACGCGCCGTTGCGCGCACGCGAAAATCTCTCGGTTCACCCGCTCATGGTGGACACGATGAAAGAGCTGCAAAGCATGGCCGTGCGATTAAAAACGCCCATAGCGATCATCCCGAAATTGCCAAATGCCGACCCGCCGGTGCGCATCGCCGAGCAAGCGCACGAGGGTATAGCGTCGGTGCTAAAGAAGCAGACCCGAGGGCTGCCGTCTGTGTGCCATTTCACAATTGGCGGAAGACTTTTATAAGGCGTGATGAGCAAGCGTGGCCCGCAGGAAGGACCGCCATGAACGGCAATCGCTACTACGGGGTTCGGGTCGAGGGCGCCAAATACGGCGTGGGTTTTGGCTCCGCACTCGCCATCGCAATCTCCTACACCAACAATCATTCGATCCTGTGGGCGATCATCCACGGCATCTTGGGCTGGCTCTACGTGGTCTATGTCGCCCTGTTCGGGTGACGACGAACGCGCGAGGACCAGGACGCCCGTCATTGCGAGCCACCGGGTCCGCGCGGAGCGCGGCCCGATGACGGGCTCTGCGAAGCAGTCCAGGCCGTCACCCGCGAATTGCGCCTTGCCGATGCCCGGCAAAATCTCACCACATGGCCGCCACGCAAGCGACAACCCACAATCGCGATTTCAGCGCAAACACGACGGAGGCTTGCGGCTTCAGCGATATTCAGGAGTTATTTGCAATGTTGAGTGCGGGCGAAAATAAGACAACGGGAAAATCCGGCCGGCGCGGCGCGAAGAAGAAGGCCGGGCAACGGACCAGGGCCGGCGAGCAACACGCAGCTGCCGCCCATCAACTGCCGGATGCCTCGGCGGAGATCAGCCAAGAGACTAAGCAAGAGAACAAGCAAGAGAACAGGCAAGAGGCCGAGCAAGAGATAAGGCAAGAGACGAGCCGAGAGATCAGTGCTCAGGTACCCTCGGCTGCAGCCTTGCCGGGCGAGGCTTCCGGGATGGAGATCGCTGCAAGCGCGCCCGTCGCACCGGTGGAACCCTCCCAGGCCAGTCCGCAGGCGATTGCCGATGCCTATAGCGACTACACGAGGACGTCGCTTGAGCACGCCTGGAACTTCCTGGGAAAGCTCGCGGCGGCGCGCTCACCCGTCGAGGCCTTTGAGCTTCAGATGGAGTACGCGAAACAGGTGTGCGGATCGTTGATTGCCGAATCCCAGAAGATCGCTGAGTTGCATGGACAATTGACCAGACAAAGGGTCATGCATTTTGAGGGATTCGTGGCCAAGCTCACCCAGACGACGCTCGAAATTCGCGCGACACGTCACTAACGACAACTGCGTATTCCGACACAGCGGGGGGGAGCGAGCGTAGCCCGGATGGAGCGACTTGTCCGCCGTAGCTCGAAGAGCGAAGGCGGAAGCGAAATCCGGGCTACCTGCCGCGGTCTCGGCATCGGCTAACGCATGATCCGGAAAAGTGCGAAGCGGTTTTCCGAAAAGATCATGCTCAAACAACAACCTAAAGCGCGATGACGATTCATCCCAATCTCATCGCGCTTTAGCCGGTTGTCTTGGCCCGCTGCACTTCGTGCGGGTGGCGACGATCGCCGCGCCGATTTGACTTGCGAACGTAGGTGACGAGTGCCTCGGGGTTCTCGAGCTTGATCTTCAGCGCCGCGACCAATGCGTCCTCGGCTTCGATCGTGAGCACCTTGGCACGCACCCCGAGCTTCAACCCGACAGTATATGACGTCATGGCAGACTCCACGGGTCCAGGCTTTCACCGTACCTCAATCGGCGTCCCTTCGGAACAGCCCTGCTCGACACATCCCCTTTCGCCGCCGAACAAAACCGGATCACGACCGCTCTACCAGGATCGGTGAACCGAGCTCTTCGAAATGAAAGAGCTGAAAGACCCGCTGGCCGTTGAAGTCGAGCACTCTCAAATCATCGGTCTCGTGCAGATTGCTTTCGACCGCGTGAAAGTGCCCGCCGTAGCGCTCTCTGGCGAGCGACAAGGGAACCTCGAACGCGACGAACTTGCCGATGCCTTTTTGCCTGAGCACCCCAAGGAGCTTCTGGTCGTCCAGGGACTGGTGCGAGGTGAGAATGAGCAGCGGACCGCTCGCCGTGAGCAGCAGAAGCGATTTCATTGGATCCTCCTTTGCGCCCCTCCCTACCTGATCTTCGCCGGGACTCCTTCAGGCGCTCCAGCTCCGTACGAACCTGCGCCTCCATGGCGTCTTGCAATGCGAGTATGCCCCTGCTGGACAATTCTGCGGAGGCCTTTCTGTCCAGATTCTGCTTCCAATCCCGGATGGCTTGCTTGGTGGCCTTTTGGGCCTCCGACGTCGTCTTAACGTACTCCATCATGCAGGCGTCGGCCATTGAGCATGTCTGGCACTCCTGGGGCCGCGGCCGGACCTGAAAGAAGCAGAGCGAGTGTCGCGGTGGAGACCCTCATGGCGCTTCCTCCCGCGATAGCACAGCACGTCGCAGGGATGCCCCGGGGAGCAGCGCCCGGCTGCTTCAGCAACCGTAGCCCGCCATAATTTCTCCTTCGCTCGCGCGTTGTGTTGGACAACGGTGAGGCCTATCCTTCCGACGATCGGACTGCCGCACTCCCATTGACGCCCGACTGGATGGAGCGCGCATCGGTGCCTGAAGCGAACGACCCCAAGCCTGATACCGACAAGCCTGAGGCCCAAAAGCCTGAGGCCGCCAAGCCGGACGAGGTGCGCGCCGATGGCGGGCTGGCGCGGGCTTATGACCAGATCAAGAGCGCAGAGCAAGACCTTGCGCGGCTGGACCGGCTGGTTTCCGGAATGGAACGCGGCAACGAAGCCCCGCGGACCTCGCAGGCCAGCGCCGGAGCGAAGGCAGCCGAGGGTCCCAAGGACAAGGTGCCGGCACCGGTTAGCAAGGTGGGCAATCAAGGCCTGAAGGGAGATCGGACCATGCTGTGTGCCCTGGTTGGCCTCGTGTTGGCGATCGGCCTTCTCGGCGCCGCCTTCGCTTCGCAATATCGCGATGAGGCCAAGTCGATGACCAGGTCCATCATGGCGCGATGGGCTCCGCCGGCCGCGAGCGAACCCGCGCGAGCGTCCGTGGTCGAAAGTCCGGCGCAACCGCCGGCCGTGCAACTGGCTGCCGCGGATGGGCCCAGTCCGGTGCCCGCGCCGCCGCTCGGCAAGGAAACGGAAAGCGCTCCAAGAACTGACGCTCCAAGAGCTGAGGCTCCAAAACCTGACGCTGCAAGACCTGACGCGCCAAGAACCGGCGCCACGGCGCCTGATCCGTCATCGTCCGATCTCGCGCAATCGCTCAAGACCATCACCAGCGAGCTTGCGAGCATCAACGGAAAGCTCGAGCAACTGAAAAGCCGCAACGAGCAGACGCTGCGCGAGCAGGCCGACACCATTCAACAGCTCAAGGCGGCGCAGGAGAAGGATGCCGCGGACAATGCGCGCCTCGCCGCACAGGTCCAGGCGCTGCAAACGCAACTGACGACGTCAGCCGCGCCTGCACCCGCGAAACCGGTCGTGCGGAGCGCGACGAGCAACGAGACGGCTGCGCCTGCACGGCCGCACGTGCAAGCGGCGGCACCCCGGCGGCCCAGGCCACCGCCGCCGCGAGGACGCTGGATGCCCCCGCCCTATATGGCCGACCCCTACGATCCGGATTGGTAAGCCGTCAGCGTTCTCGGCCAAGAGGCTTGGTGCCAAGAGCCTTGGTGCCAAGACCGTTGGTGCCAAGAACCTTGGTGCTATGCTGGGCGGTGATCGGCCGGCAGGCCCTCGGCCAGATCTGTGCGACGTCACGACGGGCCTCGGCATGAAGGAGCAAGCCCATGACCAGGCACCTTTCACGCGCCCTGTTGACCCCAATGATGCTTCTGTTTGCAGTCTGCGCGGCCAGCGCCGCAGACGGCTGCGGCACCGGTTGCCACGCCACCGTTTCCGGCGCGTGCGTGGTCGATGGCTGGGCAACGGGTGCGCGGGTCTGGAATCAATGTCCGGCCACGTCGCGTGCGCGTCCGCCTTGCGGCGGTTCAGATTACGTCTGGGACTCTCGCAAACGGGCTTGTTTCCCGTCGACGCGCGATTGGCTTTGAAGCCCAGCCCGCAGGATGGGGGCGCGCGAGCGCTCAGCCCATCCTGCGAACGACGCTCTACGCCCGCCTCACCGTACCTCGCACACCGACACCTTGGCTTCGATCCCGGTCGGCTCGAGCTCTTCCGTCGCAAGCTCCTCGCTGCAGTACTCGCCGACCGAGACGTCCTTCATCCTGCGCTTGACCTGCTCGCACGTCTTGCGGACGTCTTCCGTGAAGAGCGCGCATTCCTCGATGCGTTTGAAGATCTTCCGCCCCTCGTCGCGATACCCCGCTGCCGTCTCGCGCATGAAGGCGATCGCATCATGGACCTGGGCTGTCAGCGCCTCGCATTTTCGCGCGGCATCGATCAGCTCGGCGCCCATGGCCTCGATCTCTTTCGCAGCGGACTCATAGTCACGAATGACCGCCTCTGCACTGAGCGCGCCCACGCGCGTGACCCCCTCGGTGTGCTCGACGTAATCGGGCAGCGCAATTGAAGCAATCGAGCTTCCCGTGCGCACCGATGCAATGTCCGCCTCGAGCTGGACCAAGTTTACGCCTTCACGTCTGCGCAATTGTTCGACACTTGCCATGATTGACCCTCCCAATACGCTCCCCGTACCCCAAACGGCACTGAGTGTATTACGTGGATAAGCGACCTTCTAATCAGATATGCAGTTGACAGTCGCAGCTTTGCCATTTTTGTGCAGTTGCCGCCGCGGCACGCAGCGATGATGGATGTCATCAGCGCTCAACCTCTCCTAGTCGCGGTTCGAATTGCGGCGACGGTGCCCCCAACTCTCAGAGGATCGGGACGAATCGTTGCAGTGATACCCCCACACGATCCATAGGATGGGTGGAGCGGATCGATCCCCATCAACTTCGTCAGGTGATGGATTTCGCAAAGCCTCAACTCATCCACGCGCTTCCACCAGACCCATGCCAAGGAAAAGCAAGAGCCGCCTCCCCCGCCTTCGCAGCGTCCGGCGGGGCGCCCGGTGGGTGCGAAAGAGGTTCGCGCGCGCACCGAGCGTGGTTCGGATCGCGGGTAGCGTGGCGATCCTGCTTGCGGTCGCAGCGCTTGTGAACATCGTCTATCACGTCATCCGCAAGCCGACCGAGCTGTTCGTCCTTGTCGGCAACGCGCTGGACAAGGAACCGGCCGAGAACTGGCGGCAATACGGGCCGCTGTTCCGAAGCTTTTCCACCGCGACGATCACGCCGGAATTGCTGGCGGCGCTGGCGCAGGTCGAGAGTTCGGGCAATCCGGTGGCGCGCACCTACTGGCGCTGGCGATTGAGCCTCAATCCGCTCGCGATCTACCGGCCCGCCTCCAGCGCCGTCGGCCTCTACCAGATGACCGATCCAGCCTTCGCCGACGCCGCACGGTTCTGTGTCCGCGGCAACGCGGTCACGGAGACCGGCTGCGGGTTCACTGGCCTCTATAGCCGCGCGATCCCGAGCCACGCCATCGAGCTTGCATCGGTGTACCTGGACCGCAACGTGGCTGACGTTCTCGCCCGCGCGGGCGATGTGAAGGCAAGCCGCGAGCAGAAGCAGGATCTGGCCGCCTTCATCCATCTCTGCGGCGCCGGTCCCGCCACAGCCTACGCGCGCCGCAAGTTTCAGATGATCGCCGACGAACGCTGCGGCGATCACTCGGTTGCAAGCTATATCGCCAGGGTCAACGCGATGAAGCGGCAGTTCCTGCGACTATCGGCGGATGACCCGTAGGGTGGGTTTGCCTGCAGCGCGAAGCGCAGTGCACCGGCCTAGCCCGGATATCTCACACGGATCGAGCGCATCGAGGCGCCGAATCAGCGAAAGTTGTTTTGCGAGAACGACTTTGAGATGATTCGAGAG